>NZ_WSPG01000025.1:0-61006 GCF_022819185.1 Morganella sp. HSTU-ASny43 | reverse complement strand
AAAATAATATTTTTTGTGATATGTCCTGCGAGTGCCCACACAGATTGTCTGATAAATTGTTAAAGAGCAGTTGCAACATTCGCTGCCGTTGCCGGTCTTCTGCGTTGTTGCGAGGCTGCGTATATTACGCTTTCCTCATTTGGTGTCAAGTATTTATTTTCAGACTTTTCACCTTGTTATCTCAGCAGACTTCGCGTTCTGTGCTGTGACAACGGATGCGCATTATAGGGAGTTTTTATCTGACCGCAAGGGGTAATTTATAAAAATGTGCTGACTGCTGATTAATGCAGCAAATCATCCTGTAATCGTCAGTTTTTTCAGCGATTCGAGTCCCAATTGCTGCAAAACAGGCTGTAATTTCTGTGTCGTTTCATCATCCCGCATGCAATACGCCACATTTTTTTCTGCGGTTAAGTGATGAGGTTTCTCACTGTTATTGATTAACCACTGTACGCGGCGGGCAATCGCCGCCCCGGAATCCACCAGCCGGGTGCCGTCAGGTAATGCTGATTTCAGTTCTTCGGCAATCAGCGGAAAATGCGTACATCCCAGTACCACTGTGTCAGGCGGCTCTTTCATATTCCGCCACGGCGCAAGGATAGTTTCCAGGGCACCTGCCGGAATCGCCTCACCATACAGCTTGCGCTCTGCGAGTTCGACCAGCTCCGCCGATCCTAATAGTGATACCTGACACTCAGAAGCAAACCGGTCAATCAGTTCCCGGGTGTAAGCCCGTTTTACCGTTGCCCGCGTTGCCAGCAGCCCGACCAGGCCGTTGCGTGTCAGTTTCGCTGCCGGTTTAATCGCCGGAACCACGCCGACCACCGGAATATCAGACATTGCACGCAGTGCAGGCAGCGTAATGGTGCTTGCGGTATTACAGGCAATGACAATCACTGCCAGCGGATGCTGCTGAGCAATCTGGCGGACAATCTTAGTCACACGTTCGACAATAAAGGCTTCGGTTTTTTCACCGTAAGGAAACGCCTCATTATCGAATGCATATATATAGTGGAGATCAGGAAGTAATTGTCTTACTTCCTGATAGACAGATAAACCGCCCATGCCGGAGTCAAACAGCAGCACTGTCGGGCGGGTTTTCGGATCAGAAGTTGTAGCTTCCTGTAAGGAAGTATTCGCGGCCAGCGGTTCGATAGCCATACGCAGTCTCGTAGTCTTTATCAAACAGGTTAGCTACTTTACCACGAATTGTCAGATGGTCAGTGATCGGATATGCAGCTGTGATATCAAAAACACTGGCACCGCCGAGTTTTTGCTTATTCGCCGCATCATCATAACGTTTACCGATATACTGATAGGTCAGCCCCATATCAACATCGGCCACCGTCCAGTCCAGCTGATATTTAACCTGCTGCTGTGCACGGCGCGCCAGACGCTTATCCGTCTCTTTGTCTTTTGCATCCAGGTATTGATAAGTCATCTGATGATGGAAAATCCAGGTATCAAATTCCCCTACCCACTCGACACCTTTGATTTTGGCTTTTTTGATATTCTGATAGTTACCCGGTTGCCCATTTGTTCCTGATCTGAAATCAATTAATTCATCTATATCATTGTGGTATGTCCCTAATCTCCAATTCAATTCACCGGTCAACCCCTCCAGAGCAACCTCCCACTGCTTGCTTTCTTCCGGTTTCAAATCAGGATTACCCTTTACACCATAGTCAGGATAAAAAGGATCTGGTTGATACGCATACATCTGGCCAATATTTGGTGCTTTAAATGCTGTTGCATAGGATCCTACCAGCCGGTAGCCATCAATAAATTCCCACCCCGCACTTGTCTGCCATGTCGTATGCCATCCGGACTCGGATTGGTGATCTGATCGCACAGCTCCTTCCAATGTCACAGAATCAATCTGTTGCTGCCCTGTAATATATAATCCTGTATCTGAAAGTGATTTACTTTCCGGTGTCATAGATGTGCCGGGTTGAATAGTCTGTTTTTGATAATCAATTCCTGAACTTAAGCCTCCATTGCCCAGTTGCAGATGATTACCCCACTGAAGGCTATATTGCTTAGAGTCATCTAATGCCCGACCTTCAGCATAACGCCCAGCCTCTCCGTTAAAATTATAATCTTTAGTATGAGTGAGGCTAAAAGTGAGCTGAGTAGAATAAATGTCCCGGTTAAAACTTCCGCCAATATCAAATGTTCTGCTTTCTAATTCACGGGTATCCATCGCGCCAGCCATCCAGGGATGATAATTTGAATGATTGTTAAATCCGTAAACTCTCGTAAAAGCAGAAATTTCATCAGAAAAATTATGAGTTGCGCCTAACCACAGTGTTTTGTTTAAAAAACCATAATGCCTGTCTGATGGCTGATATTTATTCGTATAGTCAGAGATAATATCGTAACCCTTCGAATCAGTATAAGCACCGGCAGCTGTAATCTGTGTATTCTCACCAATTTTTTGCTGAGTGGTGCCCGAATAATTCTGGAAGCCATTAGAGCCAACTCCGGCTGTAATATTTGAGCCAATATCATCACGTAGCGTGATAATATTTAATACACCACCAATAGCATCAGAACCATAAACTGCTGAGCGAGCCCCGCGAATGTATTCCACGCGTTGTACCAAAGCTATAGGGAACTGATTAAGATCCGCAGCTCCTGCAATACCGGCATTATTAAGTCTGATACCATCAATCAAGACTAACAGATGTTTTGCATCTGTTCCCCTGACAGAGATAGAACTCGCCTGCCCAAGCCCACCATTCTGAGCAACATCCACACCCGGCAGTCTCCGCAGCACATCTGCCACAGAATTCGACTGCCACTTATCTATCTCTTCACGGGTCACAACGGTTACCGGCGCCAGCACGGACGAAACCGGCTGCTGGAAGCGGTTAGCAGAAACAATTATCTGATCATCATTAGTATTAGCAGAAGCGCTAAACGATAACGCGGAAAACACGGCCAGTCCGACAGCGGACAGCGCATAAGGCGAGGTCATTTTCATTTTTTCCTGAGCACCCACATATATATAAAGAGGATGCCACCCGTCTGCTTTGTAGCGTCAGCAGGACGGACGACAAATCTTCGGCAGGTCTTCGGACTCAGGAGGGTACTACGTTATTCCCCGCAACGACTTCCCGTCATTTATAACAGTGTCATCGTGTTGCTTTTACCATTACCGCTGCGCGCCAGTTCCGGAATTTCACCGGATTCCCTTTTCATTCTTATGAAGAAACCGAATTATCATGCTACGATCCGGTTTTAAAACCTGTCCAGAGTAAGATATCTGAATTGTCGGGCGGGACACTTTATTCATAAACACACGAACAATTTTTGTGATCAGCAAAACGGATCGACGCGCCATGCATAACACGTTACCTATTGAAAATTATGAAGAACAACTTGCGGAGAAGGTAAGAAGTCTGCAAACAATGATGCAGCCTTTTCAGGCGCCGGATGCTCACGTATTTGCGTCACCAGTTTCACACTACCGGATGCGCGCCGAATTCCGTATCTGGCATGAAGGGGATGACCTCTGGCATATCATGTTTGATCAGCAGACCAAACAGCGTATCCGGATTGATACCTTCCCGGCCGCAAGCCAGCTGATTAATGACATGATGCAGGCCATTTTGCCGTTACTGAAACAGACTCATCTTCTGCGTCATAAACTTTTTCAGATTGATTATCTGTCGACACGCAGCAACAAAATTATTGTTTCCCTGCTCTATCATAAAAAACTCGATGACAGCTGGACAGAGGCCGCTAAAACATTACGGGCACAATTGCAGTCACAGGGTTTCGATTTACAGTTGATTGGCCGTGCCTCTAAAACAAAAATCATGCTGGATAATGATTATGTTGATGAAGTTTTACCGGTCGCAGGTAAAGAGATGATTTACCGCCAGGTTGAAAACAGCTTCACGCAGCCGAATGCAGCGGTCAATATTCATATGCTGGAGTGGGCACTTGCCGCGACAGAAGGTTCACAGGGCGATTTGCTGGAGCTGTATTGCGGTAACGGTAATTTCTCACTGGCGCTGGCGCGTAATTTCCGCCGCGTGCTGGCAACCGAAATTGCCAAACCGTCAGTGGCTGCCGCGCAATATAATATCGATGCTAACCATATCGATAATGTGCAGATTATCCGTATGTCCGCGGAAGATTTCACACAGGCGATGCAGGGCGCGCGTGAATTTAACCGCCTGGCGGGAATTGATCTGTCCTCTTATGAATGTAATACCATATTTGTCGATCCGCCGCGCAGCGGACTGGATGCGGAAACCGTTAAACTGGTTCAGGGCTACGAGCGGATTCTGTATATTTCCTGTAATCCGGAAACATTATGTGAAAATCTGGAAACACTGAACCAGACACATGATGTCGTGCGGCTGGCGCTGTTTGATCAGTTTCCGTACACCCCGCACATGGAAAGCGGCGTTTTGTTGATCCGGCGCGGATAAGTTGTTACGTGTTTCCCCGGAAAGTTCTTGATCATTGATCAGGAACTTTTTTACTTTATGAGTTTATATCAATTATTTCTTTATGATCTCCGGCTGGCGCCCCGGTTTTCTTGATTCATCAGAATGATCCACTGAGCCCGCTGATAAACGGTGAAAAATACATCATAAAGTGACATTTAAATCCTGTAAATATTCATTCAACGAATATTCATTACACTCATAACATTTCAGAGACAAAAAATAACCCTCACGCAATAGATTAACAACCCGCCCAAGACCATTAAAAAAAACGTTTGCGGTAAATAAATATTTAACAATTTACTGTGAGCTGTTCCTGATATTAATTATTCTTCTGAATTTAAGGTCTTATTTTCATTTTCACTCATCTATACTCGGCCGTAAATAATCCCGCAACTTAATCGAAAGGTATTTTTATGTCTCTGAAGAAAATGACGTTAATTTCAGCCGCCCTGTTATTTGGTAGTTTTCAGGCAAATGCGCACAATATTTGGATTGAACAAACTGACGGCTCTGATTATGTTGTCCGTTTTGGTCATAATCCGACAGAAAAATATCCGGAAAATAAATTAAAACCGGTTCAGGCTGTAATGCATGACGGTAAAGTGGAAACCGTCAGTACCACCTTTAAAGATGGCGAAGCTTACTTTGTCATGCCTGAGAATGCGTCAATTATATTATTAGGTTACGACAACGGTGTCTGGAGTAAATTAAAGAATGGCCGCACCGTTGAGAAAAATAAAATTGAAGTACCGGATGCGGAGTTCAGCAAGAACCCGATTAAATTCAGCAAAAATATCGTTAAGTGGGATGACAACGCTACAAAAGTCTTTAACACCCCTTATGAGCTGGTACCGATGACTAAACCGGTGGCCGGTCAGGAGTTTGAGATCAAAGCCCTGAAAGATGGTCAGCCGCTGGAAGGCATGAAAATCGCCAAAAGCGAAGAAGACCCGGGTGTGCTGACCAACAAAGACGGCCTGGCAAAATTCAAAGTTGAAAAAGGCGCCAATAAAGTTTACGCCGAATACAAACTGGATACACCGGATAATAAAGAGTACGGATTCCAGCAGCTTGAATATGTTTTATCTTTTGACGCTGAGTAATTAAACGTTATGAAATCTGTTTATTTATTTGCTATTTTACTGATTAACGGGGTGCTGTTGGCAACAACAGCACAAGCTCACTCCATGCATGTGGTTGCACAGCTGGAAGGTAATGTGATCAGCGGCCAGTCTTATTATTCTGATATGTCTCCGGCAAAAGATACTTATGTCGGTACGTATCTGAAAGGCCACGAAGATGATGAAATATCCGGTAAGACTGATGAAAAAGGGTATTTCAAAATCGAAGTCCCGGCGACAGGTGATTATATTCTCTATGTTGAAGGTGATGAAGGGCATAAAGTGGAAACGGAAGTGCCGGTTATTTCCGCTGCAGCCAACACCGGCAGCAGTGATTCCTCTTCCGGTTATATTCAGATCCGCCAGGATATTGACCAGCTGAAGAATAAAATCTATCTGCAGAATATTCTCGGTGGTGTGGGCTATATCGTGGGTATTTTCGGTGTGATTGCATTCTTCCGTGCCCGTGAATTAACAAAGCAGGCCGCTAAAAACGCCGCATAACAGGAGGAAGACCATGCATTTATCTGAAGGCGTATTACATCTTCCTGTTCTGGCCGGTGCCGGTGTGGTGGCTGCGGCCGGGGTTGCCATCGGCATCCGCCAGCTGGATACCTCGCGTCTGTCACTGGCAGCCCTGTTCGGGGCGGCATTCTTTGTTGCCGGTACCATCCATGTGCCGATCGGGGTCAGCAGTGTGCATCTGATCTTAAACGGACTTGCCGGATTGTTCCTCGGCTGGGCGGTTTTCCCGGCATTCCTGATTGCCCTCGCGCTGCAGGTGCTGTTTTTCTCCTTCGGCGGCTTTGCGGTTCTCGGGGTTAACCTGTGTAATATCTCTATCCCGGCGCTGCTGGTCTATTACCTGTTCCGTAACTCCCTGCGTCCGGGGCTGAGTCAGGGACGTCTGGTTTATCTCGGGGTAATGGCCGGGGTTATCGGTACGCTGGGTACGGTGTGCCTGACCTCGCTGGCACTGGTGCTCGACAGCGGTAAATCCTATATCGATCTGGTCTGGCTGCTGTTTATCGGACACCTGCCGATTTTTGTCACCGACTCCCTGATCAGTGTGGGGATCCTGCTGGCGCTGGCCAAAATGCGTCCGGCCTCCCTGATGGTCAATCAGCCCGGGCAGCATACCTATGGATAAATGGCTGCCTCCTCACCGGCGCCTGCTTCTTGCTGTTCTCTGGGCTTTTCTGCTCAGCGGTATCCGGCAGACCGACTGGCTTATTGCCGGTCTGTCGGGTGCTTTTCTGCTGTTTGTTGTCTGCCGCCGCCGTCAGTTGGGCCGTTCACTGCTGACGGTGCTGAAACTGAATATTTTCATCCTGTTTGTCTGGCTGACACTGCCGTGGAAAATTGAGAGTCAGGGCATTGTTCAGTCCCCGGCCGGGGTGTTTCTCGCCCTGCAAATCACGCTGAAAATGAATGCGATTCTGCTGTTTGTCTCTGCGATGCTGACAAACATGACAGATATCGATCTGGCGTGTGCGGTGAAACGTTATCCCCTGCCCGATAAACTGATAAAGCTGTTTATTCTGACTATCCGTTATATCGCGATTTTCAGCGAAACCAAACAACAGCTTGAAACGGCCATGAAAGCCCGGGGATTCCGCAAAGGGATGAATAAACGGACATTTACCATGTTGTCCCAATTGGTCGCCCTGCTGCTGATCAAAGCCATGCACAAAGCGGAAACCACTGAAATGGCGCTGAAAGCCCGGGGTTTTTACGCGCGTCCGTCTTCTGTTAATACAAAAAGGTCTGTTAATGACGTCCCAAAATCCCCTGATTCAGGTCAGCAATCTGGTTGTCAGCCGCAACAATGCGCCGATAATTCAGGATCTGAGCTTTGAACTGAACGCCGGAGAACGGCTTTTTCTGTGCGGTGATATCGGCAGCGGGAAATCAACACTGCTGCACACACTGTTAGGTTTTATCCCGTTCACCGGGGATATTTCGGTTTTCGGTAAATCCCGTCTTTCCGAAGATGATTTCACAGAGGTGCGCGGCCCTCTGGGATTGCTGTTTCAGCATCCGGATGATCAACTGTTCGGCCCGGGTGTGCTGGATGATGTGATGTTTGGTCCGCTGAATATGGGGATGACACAGGATGCGGCGCGGGAACGCGCTTTACAGTGCCTGGAAATGCTGGATATTGTCCGGCTGAAAGACCGCGCTGTGACTGAGATTTCCGGCGGAGAGAAAAACTTCACCGCACTGGCCGGTGTGCTGGCAATGTCGCCGTCTGTTCTGTTGCTGGATGAGCCGACCAACGGACTCAATGAGAAAAATATTCAGCGTCTGGAAGACATTCTTACACAACTGGATCTGCCGATGATTGTGGCCTCGCATAATCAGCAGTTTACACAGCGGATGGCGCACTGCGTGATCCCGTTCCCCTGCCGCTCCTGAGCCTGATATAAAAAACCCCCGGCAGCGGTTGTCCGGCTGCCGGGGGTCTGTTCAGACGGATCGTAATCAGGCGTCCACAAATACCATTTTAAGAATAAACAGCAGCGATACCACCACCACACACAGGTTCAGCTCACGCCAGCGGCCGGTACCCAGCTTCATTGCGCAGTAAGCGATAAACCCTAATGCAATCCCTTCTGTGATAGAGAAGCTGAACGGCATCATCACGGCAGTCACAAACGCCGGAACGGATTCGGTCAGATCATTCCAGTTTACCCGCACCAGGCTGGAGGTCATCAGCACACCGACATAAATCAGTGCCCCTGCAGTCGCATAGGCCGGCACCATTGACGCCAGCGGTGAAATAAAGATAGCCGCGAGGAACAGCAGGCCGACCACGATAGCTGTCAGGCCGGTACGCCCGCCGACAGAAACCCCGGAGGTACTTTCAATAAATGCGGTAACAGAGGACGTCCCCATCGCAGAACCGGCGACGGAGCTGATGCTGTCCACATACAGCGCTTTTTTCATGTTCGGGAAACGACCTTTTTCATCCGCCAGCCCGGCCTTATCAGTCACGCCGATCAGGGTGCCGGAGGAGTCAAACAGGTTCACCAGCATAAACGAGAAGATAATCCCGGCGAGAGATAAATCCAGCGCGCCCATAATATCAACATGGCCGACAACCGAGGTGATTCCCGGCGGCACATCAAACACGCCCTTGTAGGTCACATCCCCGAGGAAAAGTCCGATGGAGGTTGTCACCACAATCGATACCAGCACCGCAGCATGGATATTGCGCGCGGCCAGAATGGCGATAATAAAGAAGCCCAGTGCACCCAGCACCACACTGTGATCGGTAAACTTACCGATAGTCACCAGGGTATCCGGGTTCGGCACAATAATACCGGCGTTTTTCAGCCCCATCATGGCGATAAACAGCCCGATACCACTGGTGATACCGACCCGCAGACTCAGCGGGATATGGGCAATCAGCCAGTAACGGATGCGCAATAAGGTCAGGATAAACAGCCCGACCGCACCCCAGAAAATCGCGCCCATCGCCACTTCCCAGGAGTAGTGCATCGCGCCTACCACCACAAAGGCGAAAAAGGCATTCAGCCCCATTGCCGGCGCAACCGCCACCGGCAGGTTAGCAAATAGCCCCATTCCGATACTGCCGATGGCAGCGATCAGACAGGTGGTGACAAACACCGCTTTGATGTCCATCCCGGCGAACGAGAGGATCTGCGGGTTTACAAAAATGATATACACCATGGTGAGGAAGGTGGTCAGCCCGGCAATAATTTCTGTGCGGACAGTGGTACCGTGTTCCTGTAATTTGAACACGCGCTGGAGCAGGCCCTGATGAGGATCAGTGCCGGAAGTCGGAGTAGTCATGAATAAGAAGTCCCGGAAATTTGTTTTTTTCGGCTTATCCTACCGCATCGTTTTCAAAAAGAAAACGTTTGCGTTTCATTGCGGGAAAATCCCGGCCATTAACCGTACCGGGATTGTTACTGATCAAACTTATGATGAACAGGATGCCGGTTTTTCTGACAGCCGTACCGGTTTCTCTCTTCCCCGGCCAAACAGACGGGCAAGCCACGACTGACGGGGCTGCCGCTGTAATGAATAACGGCGCATCAGCGCATTTGCCCCCAGTTCCAGCCCGGAACACATCACAAAATAGATAAAAGCAACAAACAGGAAAATCTCTGTCGGGTAGACCATACTGCGGTTATTGACCTGAGACGCAAGGAACGACAACTCCCCCACACCGACGATATAGGCCAGCGAGGTATCTTTAATCAGCGCAATCCACTGATTAATAAAGGACGGGATCATCATCCGCAGCGCCTGCGGCAACACGATATGCCACAGCACTTCCCACCGGCTGAAACCGAGAGACATCCCCGCCTGCCACTGCCCTTTGCCTATTGCCAGAATACCGGCCTTCACACCGTGGGCGATATAAGCCGAGGTAACCAGCGCCAGTGCGCAGACGACCGTGGTAATTTCCGGCACATCCACACCAAAGGCAATCGGCAGCAGGAAATAGACCCAAAATATCAGCATAATGATGGGAATAGCGCGGAAAAACCCGAGAAATGCCGCAAACAGGTTTACCCACCAGCCACGCAGCATTGCCAGCATCACTCCGCCGATAGTCCCGAGCACCACGGAAATGGCCCCGGCAATCAGGCTGATCACCAGCGTCAGTGCCGCACCCTCAAGCGGACCGTCCGGGAAAGTGCCGAACAACAGATATTCCCAGTTATCACGAATTACGGAAAAGTCCATCTTAATGCCCCTGTGCCAGTGCCCGTTGTGTCCGCCACTGCCCGAAGGCTTCCATTACGGCAATAATGGCGATATAGAGGATCGTCGCGACTCCGAAGGCTTCAAAGGTTTGTAAGGACTGACTTTCCACCTGACGCGATGCATAAGAGAGTTCAGCCACACCGATCGCCATAGTCAGGGACGAGTTTTTCACCACATTCATATACTGCCCGAGCAGCGGCGGCATGGCGATTCTGACCGCCTGCGGCAGCACCACATAGCGCATGGACTGCCACGGAGTCAGCCCGAGCGCCAGTGCGGCTGATTTTTGCTGCCGTCCGATACCGGCAATTCCCGCCCGTAGTTCTTCCGCAATGAACGGCGCAGAATAGAGTGTCAGCCCGAACCACCCGGCGATAAATTCAAATGACGGCCATGCGAGTGTCAGCCCGGCCAGTTCAATTTCATGCGGCGTGTTCAGCCAGATTTTCAGCGCCTGCGGCAGGATTTCTCCAGAGGCGAAATACCAGAAAAACAGCTGTACCAGCAGCGGCGTATTACGGAATACACTGGTGTAAGCACTGACTAACCAGCGGAGCGGTGCGAGCTGGCTGTCCCGCCCGGCCACCAGCAGGAAACCCAGCAATGTCGCCGCGAGAATCGTCCAGAATGAGATAAGCAGGGTGATCACAAACCCCTGCCCCAGCCATCCCAGATATTCCGGCGCAAGTAAGTGCGCACTTATAAATTGCTCAAACATCCGCTAATCCCGTCTGTTACCGCACAAATGCAGGAAGCCTCACCGGAGTGAGGCCTGATTCAGAAAACACACTCACGTTATTTCGGCTGGTCAGCCAGCGGAGCAAACTTAAATTCACCGCGCGGTTGTTCGGCTTTGGTGCCCGGACCAAACCACTGGTTATAAATCTGCTGTGATTTGCCCTCACTTTCGAGTTTCAGCAGGGTTTTGTTCACTGCTTCCACCAGACGGGTTTCTCCTTTCGGTGCTGCCAGCGCCTGGTATTCACGGGTCAGACTGAACGGAGAGAGTTCAAACTCCGCTTTTACTGACTCCGGCAGGTTACCGAGCAACCCGACCAGTTTGGCATCATCCTGTGTGATAGCATCGACGTTACCATTGCGCAGTGCTGCGAAGGCCAGCGGGGTATCATCATAAGAAATCACTTTGGTGCCCGGATATTTCTCGCGCAGCGTCACTTCCTGAACGGTACCTTTATCCGCGCCGATGCGCAGTTTTGCCACATCTTCCGGGGTTTTCAGCACACCTTTGCGGGCAATAAATTTTTGTCCGGTCTGAAAATCAGGAATGGAGAAATCCACCTGTTTGGCGCGCTCACCGGTAATGGTGAAATTCGCCCCGATTAAATCCACTTTGCCGGAGACCAGCAGCGGAATGCGGTTTGCCGGGTTAGTCGGACGCAGTTCCAGCTTCACGCCGAGATCATCGGCAACAGCCTGTGCAATATCCACGTCATAACCTGCCAGTTTTTTGGTCTGCGGGTCGATAAATCCGAACGGCGGGTTGCTGTCAAAAACCGAAATGCGGATCACGCCGGCTTTCTGAATATCATCAAGCTTATCAGCCTGTGCTGTACCACTTACTAATGCTAAACCGGCAAGCAGAGCCGGAACAAATAATGTCGGTTTCATACACCCCCCTGGAATCAGTCACGGAAAACGTCAATTTGTGTAAATCACCATCTCACGCTATCAACTCCTGCTTAGTTCCTGAAATACTAAGAAAGAATAATTCCATAACTGATTGTTCTAAGATGAATACAAGAACAGAGCCACTCTCCTCAATAACAAGCTATTATCTTTAATTTATCCATTTTTATTAAAAAAATTAATTACATTACTTATGATTATTTATCGAAATAAAATCATACGTTATTTTTTCTACGGAAATATTCACTGACCATGATAAGAGATACTAAACGCTCCATACAGCTGTTAATTAAAATTAATATCTAAAAGAAATTACTTATCAGAAAACCGTTAATAAACAATCACATCTTATTATTTGTATATTTATCTTTCCATTACCACCAAAATAAAAAATGAATACGAACTTATAAAAAATACAAGTTCTGAAAATGAAAATTTATAAACCTTGACAATAATCACATATCTGTAAATTTAAAAATTAAGAACTGGTAAATATCCCTAATGATTATAGATTTAAAGAGACTGATTCTTATTAGTCTCTTTAAATGAAAATCCGCAAAAATAGCCTCTTATTTTTGTCAGTCTGGTATCTTATTTTTACCGGAGTTAACCATGTTAAAGAAAACGCTTATTACGGCATTAGTTTCTGCCGCCTTTTTTTCAGGCTCAGCGTCTGCGGTCACTGCTGCGGGCCGGATTATAAACATCACAGGTGCTATCAGTGACACCACCTGTACTATTAACGGAGGCAACAGCGCCGACTTCGCCGTATTATTAGATCCGATTACAGTAACGGATGCCGGGGTAACCGCAAATACCGTCATTACCAAAAATCAGAAAGCATTTACCATGACATTCTCTGATTGTGCACCTGCTTCAGTCCCGCCCGGAAGTAACCTGAAAATACATTTCGCGTCCCCCAACAATATATCGTCAACCGGAAACTACCTGATTAACGATACCGTTAATGAAGGGGATCCGTCTGTCGCGAAAAATGTCGGGTTCAGTTTATCGTCAACAACCGCACCGTCAGTGGCACTTTCACTGAATGCGGCGTATGACACCGGAGTGAAGGGAGATAAAACCGCACCAGCATCGGATCAGGTGACATTAATTGCCAGTTATTACAAAACCAATACCTCTCCTGCAAAAGTCGGGCCTGTACATTCCAACGTGATTTATACAGTCTCTTATTTATAACCATTGTCAGACAGTCAGGCTTGTCAAAAAGCCTGACTGTTTACAGGGGAATATAATGAAACGCCGATTCTTTTTTCTGATGATGCTTATTTTATCAGGTAATGCTACCGCCAATATCGTGATTAACGGAACGCGGCTTATTTATCATGAAGAAAATGACAGCATTACTGTTCAGCTGAATAATAACAGCCAGACATCATCATTAGCCCAGAGCTGGACAGATGACGGTGACATTAATGCCACACCGGAAAACAGCAGTTCCCCGTTTTATGTTTATCCGCCGATTGTCAAAATAGACGGAATGCAGGGACAGCAGCTTAAAATAAAGAAAAATAATGAAAAACTACCGGATGACCGGGAAAGTGTCTTTTATCTCAGTGTGCTGGATATTCCGGCCACGCCCGCCAATGCCAAAGGAAAAAGTGTGTTACAGGTGGCCCTGCGGTCACGGATAAAGCTGTTTTACCGCCCAGCCGGGCTGACGGCAAATCCGGAAACGGTTATTGATAATATTCAGTGGAAGCTCAACGGTGACCATTTATCCGTCACTAATAATTCCCCGTATCATTTTACCATTGCGGCGGTCAATGCTAATGACAGCAGCCACACCTGGCTGGCCGCCTCCGAAATGATTCCGCCATTTTCTGAAAAACAATTACCACTGAAAAATAAACCCGCAGCCCGTAATGCCTCAGTGACCTATGTGGATGATTACGGTGTGTATAAGTCGAAGAATATTACCTTCTGACGGACGATAATAACGTGAAAACACAACACTGCCTGCCGATTCTGATTATTGCCGGATTATGGAGCTATCCCCGCGAAGGCTTCACGGAAGAGTTCGATACCACCCTGCTGGCCGGTGAATCCGCTAAAGGGGATATTTCACGTTTATATCAGGAAAATACACTGCCGTCCGGCGATCAACTGATGGACGTTTATGTCAATAACACCTGGAAAGGTCAGTTTACCGTTGAAGTAGGGGAGCATAATAATGCCCTGAATTTTCAGCCGGAAGATATTAATAAGCTCGGGCTGAATCTTTCTGATGACGCGAAAACATTATCCGCAGAGAAACAGCCGGTTCCGGCAGATGATCTGACTTCCGGACTGACTTACCACCTGAATAAAAGTACATTACGGTTAGATTTGTCCGTGCCGCAAATCGGGGTAAAGACCGCCGATGCCGGTTATATTGATCCGGAATTATGGGATCACGGGCAGCCCGCCGTTATTCTCGGCTATAACGTTAATTACTATAACGCCAGACAAAAAAAGAATAACAAACAGAGCAATGACAGCTTTTTTGCCACAGTAAACTCCGGGCTGAACCTCGGTGTCTGGCAATTCCGCGATGAATCGGTTTACACCTCTTATTCCGGCGGACATAAAGGCTGGAAAAATAACAGCCGTTATCTTTACCGTCCGATCAGCCGTATTTTATCTGCGCTGACGCTGGGGGATTTTTATACGCCGCCTTCTATGTTCGGCAGCTTTAAATTCAGAGGCGCATCACTGGGAACGGATATGAATATGCTGCCGCCGTCCGGCCAGGGATTCGCACCAATCATCCGGGGTGTTGCTCAGACCAACGCCCTCGTCAGTATTTACCAGAACGGCAATCTTATTTTTCAGGAAAACGTACCGCCGGGTGAGTTTATGTTCCGTGATATTCAGCCGACCGGCGGCAGCGGCGATTTTTCCGTCATTATTCAGGAAGCAGACGGACGGAAAGAATCATTTACCGTCCCCTTCTCCGCTGTACCCGATATGCTGAAAGAGGGAATTTATAATTACAGTCTGACCGCCGGTCAGGCACGCCTGGATAATACACACTACCGCCCGGAGTTTGTGCAGGGGGAATTCCGTTACGGGCTGAATAATACCGTGACACTGTATACCGGCGGGATTGCCGGAAAAGATTACCGCTCTCTTTTGGCGGGCAGTGCCTGGAATCTGCCGTTCGGTGCGCTTTCTGTTGATGTGACACAGGCGGATGCGGACTTTAAAACCGGCCGCAAAAGCGGCCAGAGCTACCGTATCGCCTACAGTAAGTTTGTCAGCACCACCTCCACCAACCTGACTCTCGCGACATACCGCTACTCCACCGGGAATTTTTACAGTTTCACCGATGCCATCTATCAGCAGGATAACTACCGGGCGTGGGATGCTTACCGTAATGAGCAGGAAAACCTCACCGATAACACGCCGCGTCAGATACCGGATCTGATGACAATGGATGCCATGCGCGGTGCTCGCGCTAAAAATACCTTCACCGTGAATTTAAATCAGTATCTGGGAGAGAACCGGGGGGTGATTTATATCTCCGGCACACACCGGGATTACTGGAATTCCGGCGGCAGCAACCGGGAATATCAGCTTGGATATTCAAACAGTTATAACGAGATCAGCTATACCGTGTCTGCATCACGCACCCGCAATTTTGATGATAAAAATGAAACCCGGTTTTACCTGAATGTCAGCGTGCCGATTTCTGTTTTCGGTAAAAGTGCATCACTCAGCAGCGGTATTTACGCCACCGATTCCCGTTATCAGCAGGCTACTGTCAGCCTGAGCGGCACAGCCGGTAAAGATGATTTGGTTAACTACACGCTGACCGGCTCAAACCAGAACGGCGGCAGTAATCTTGCAGGCGCAAACCTTACTTACCGTAACCCGTACAGCACCCTGTCCGGCTCATTCAGTGAGGGTAACGATTACCGTCAGGCGGGCGCCGGGGCAAAAGGAACTATCGTCGCGATCCCGGGCCACATCGCCATGTCCGGTGACACCGGCAATACCTATACCATTATTGATGCCCCGCAGGCCGGTAACCGGATGGTGAATTCGGATAAAGCATCCCTGACAAACAGTGATGGTGTGGTGCTGATGACACAATCTGTTCCTTACCGCGCCAATTCTTACACTCTGTCAGACACAGAAAAAAGTTCCGGTGCCGAAGTGACCGGTAATATCGGCCAGGTCAGCCCGTATAAAGGTGCGGTCAGTTATATCCGCATGGAAACCGATCCCCGTCAGACTTTCATTCTGCGGGCGGCGCGGGAAAACGGCAGCACACTGCCGTTCGGCACAGAAGTGACTGATGAGCAGCATCAGCCGCTGGGATATGTCGGGCAGTCAGGGCTGCTCTATCTGAAAAGCGGGCAGTTGCCGTCATCACTGATCATAAAACTGACGGCAGACGGGAAACAGCAGTGTGTTATCCGCAATCCGGTGGTCACACCGGATAAAAATCACAATATCTGCCGGTAAAAGGAAACAATGATGAAAACATCCGCCGCTGTATTACTTTTATTCCTGACGGTGATAAGCAGCAGGGCGGCTTATGCCACCTGCTCGGTAACATCCACCCAGACAGCACCGGCCGTGGCGCTGGATCTTTCGGCTGATCTGATCGGCGCCACCACAACCGTATCCAAAGTATCTCAGACCAACTTCAGCGGCCCGTTTACCTGTACGACAGCATTGCCGCTGTTTCCGAATACCATCGGGATCGACTCTCCCTTTAATGGCCGGACAGCGACAATCGGGTTTAATAACGGCGCACAACTCGTCAATATCACCCTGACCGCACTGACAAAAAATAATGTTTCCGGCCTGGCGGCCGGTACTCACAACGGAACAGAACTCAATACCGGTTTCACACTGCGTTTTGATCTGGTCACCACGCCGACCGGCAACTACACCAAAGTTCCGGGTAATACTGTGACGATCACACCGGTCATTTTTGCCTCTGATGCCACCACCCTGGGGCTGGTGGGCTGGCTGGCAGCACTTCTCAATAAGATTTTGCAGTTTTTACTGACACTGCAATGGCCGTCCGATCCGAATGATATGTTTTTGCAGCCGGTGCAGATTACTTACAATCCGCCGGTGACCACCTGTACCTTTACCAATGCCGGGCTGACCGTCAGCCTGCCGCTGATGAGTATCAATGCCGTTAAAACCACGGATAAAGCCGGATACACCCCGTTCCGCCTCAATTTTACCTGTGGCGGCCTCCTCCCGGGTAACACCGCGTCCCGGGATATTGCCATGTTCCTGTCGTCGTCCAATTTACAGCCGTCCGATAAAACCGTGCTGACCAATACCATTTCCGGCGGTGCCGGTGGTGTCGGCTTCCGGGTGGTGAAAGCCAATAATCTCAGCAGTCCGGTACAGTTTTCTGACAGTGCCAATGCTCAGGGCAGTGCCACCAGCATTTTCACTGCCGCCAAAGGCAGCGCGGTTTCACCAGCGTTCTCTGTCGATCTCGGCGCGTATTATTATCCCTACAATCCGACTGCGGTAACACAGGGAAAAATAAGCAGTTCCGCGACTCTGGTTTTTTCCTACAACTGAACCGGTGGAGGACATGATGCGGACAGGCATTCTGATCATTCTGCTCCTGTGCATACAGGTGGGATACGCTGGTGTTGTCATCAATACCACGCGGGTGATTTTTCCGGGTAATCAGGAAAATACAGAAATCCAGCTGACCAACAGCGGGGACATGCCGTCACTGGTGCAGAGCTGGGTGGATGAGGGGGATATCAATTCCTCGCCGGAAACCAGCAGTGCACCCTTTATGGTGGTACCGCCGGTGACGCGGATTGCAGGGAGCGGCGGACAACAGCTGAAAATCCGTGTTCTGAAAAATAATCTTCCCCGCGACCGGGAATCGGTTTTTTATCTCAATGTGGTGGATATTCCGGCGAAGACGGCCACCACCGGTAATACCCTGCAATTTGCCCTGCGGACACGGATAAAGCTGTTTTACCGGCCGGATGATCTTTTGCAGCCGCCGGATGCAGTCCCGGAACAGATTTCAGCCTCGTTATCAGGAGAAACACTGATTCTGAAAAACCCCACGCCTTACTATTTCACATTATCCGCGCTCGTCTCCGGCGGAGATAATGCGCCGTCACATATCAGCACCGTGATGCTCGCCCCTTATTCAGAGAGCCGGGTGGCATACACCGGGCATTTATCTGCGGGAGAGTCCGTCACGCTGATCAGCATTAATGATAAAGGGCGCAATGTGCGGACAGAGAAAAAGCTGAACTGAGAATGCCGGTCAGGTAATGACCGGCTTTTGCATTACGGGTTGAGTGCATTACCGCACCGGCCGCAGAAGCGGCTGTCCGACGGGTAACCGGTACCGCACTTCTGACAATATCCGCTGATATTCTGCGGAGTATTGTTGTTTAACAGCTCCGGATAACCATTATTGTCACGGCCATGCTTATTGTAACCCGTATTACCATGTTTGCTGCCATGACCGCTGCTGCCGTGGCCGCCGCTGCGGTTCCCGTGACCGGATCCGCCTCCGCTGTTAAAAAACCGGCTGAATAAACCCATCGTACACCTCCGGAAACACTGTTTTGTCTGTTTCAGAAAGTATAAACCCCGGAGTTAACTCCAGGGTCAAATCAGAACAGGGACTTTTACAAAAACAGACAATATCGCCGGAGAAACCACCCGGTTATGCCGGATCATTCCCTTTTTCGCCGTTATTACTGTGTGCGGAGACTTCAATCACATGCTCGCCGAGCAGGATACGTTCCACATCATCCCCTTTCACATGACGGAAATCCTGTCCCTTCACATAATAGAAGATAAATTCGCAGATATTCTGGCAGCGATCACCGATACGCTCGATAGAGCGGGCACAGAACAGCGCGGTCAGGACACTCGGGATAGTGCGCGGATCTTCCATCATATAGGTCATCAGCTGACGGACAATCCCTTCATATTCCTGATCCACTTTCTGGTCTTCGCGGTAGATGCGGATAGCTTCCTGAATATCCATACGCGCAAAGGCATCCAGCACATCATGCAGCATCTGAATGGCATGGCGGCCGAGGGATTCCAGACTGACCAGCAACGGCTGATGCTGCTGTGAAAATTTTTCCAGCGCGGTTTTGGCAATTTTATCCGCCACATCCCCGATCCGTTCCAGTTCGGCGATGGTTTTGGAAATCGCCATAATCAGGCGCAGGTCGCTCGCGGTCGGCTGGCGTTTGGCAATAATGCGGACACAGGCTTCATCAATCATCACTTCCATGATGTTGACCTGCTTGTCACCAGCGATAACCTCACGCGCCAGGTCTTCGTCCTGGTTATGCATGGCGGTGATCGCTTTGCTGAGCTGCTCTTCCACCAGCCCGCCCATTGTCATCATTTCTGTGCGGATATGCTCTAATTCAGCATTAAACTGCCCGGAAATATGTTTATTGTGATTCAGATTTTCCATGATTGTCTCCGCATCAGCCATAACGACCGGTGATGTAATCTTCGGTTTGTTTCTTGCCCGGGGTGGTAAACAGAGTATCAGTATCACTGAATTCAATTAGTTCGCCCAGATACATAAATGCAGTGTGGTCAGAACAGCGCGCCGCCTGCTGCATGTTATGCGTGACGATCACCACGGTGTATTCCGATTTCAGCTCGCTGATAAGCTCTTCAATACGCCCGGTGGAGATAGGATCCAGTGCCGAGCACGGCTCATCCAGCAGGAGAACCTCAGGGCGGATAGCAATACCGCGGGCAATACACAGACGCTGCTGCTGACCGCCGGAGAGGCTGTAGCCGCTCTGATGCAGTTTATCTTTGGTTTCGTTCCACAGTGCCGCTTTGGTCAGTGCCCACTGTACCCGCTCATCCATCTCGGCGCGCGGCAGTTTTTCAAACAGACGGACACCAAAGGCAATATTGTCATAAATAGACATCGGGAACGGTGTTGGTTTCTGGAACACCATGCCGACTTTGGCGCGTAATAACGCGATATCCTGGGTATCGGTCAGAATATTGGTGCCATCCAGCAGGATTTCGCCTTCCGCACGCTGTTCATTATACAGTGCGTACATTTTGTTGAAGGTACGCAGCAGGGTCGATTTCCCGCAACCGGACGGGCCGATAAAGGCCGTGACTTTATTTTTGGCGATATCCAGCGAAATGTTTTTCAGCGCGTGGAACTGGCCGTAATAGAAGTTCAGATCACGAACCTGAATTTTGCTTTCAGTTACGTTTTGAATTTTACTCATGACTCTCTCTCATTCATCCGCAGTCATTTAATCAGTGCTTTTTCTTCGCAAACAGCACACGCGCCACGATATTAATTAACAGCACACACAGTGTGATCAGCAGGACACCCGCCCAGGCCAGACTCTGCCACTCCGCAAACGGACTCATGGCAAACTTGAAGATAGTGACCGGCAGGTTGGCAATCGGCTGCATCAGATCCGTACTCCAGAACTGGTTGGAGAGGGAGGTAAAGAGCAGCGGCGCCGTTTCCCCGGCAATACGGGCAATCGCCAGCAGCACCCCGGTGATAATCCCGGAGACCGAGGCTTTCAGGGTAATCGCTGAAATCATTTTCCATTTTGGTGTGCCGAGGGCATACGCCGCTTCGCGCAGGCTGTCCGGCACCAGACGCAGCATGTTTTCCGTGGTACGGATAACAATCGGGATCTGTAACAGTGCCAGGGCAATCACCCCCGCCCAGCCGGAGAAGTGCTGCATCTGCATCACCACGATGGTGTAAACAAACAGTCCGACCACAATCGACGGTGCGGATAACAAAATGTCATTAATAAACCGGGTGACTTCCGCCAGCCAGGATTTACGGCCGTATTCCGCCAGATAAATCCCGGCAAGAATACCCAGCGGTGTCCCGATAACGGTCGCCCATAAGATCAGCAGGCCGGAACCGACAATGGCGTTCGCCAGACCCCCGCCTTCGGTATTCGGCGGCGGTGTCATTTCGGTGAACAGCGCCAGCGACATGCCGTCCATCCCTTTGGTGACGGTCGAGAACAGGATCCAGATTAACCAGAACAGCCCGAATGCCATCGTGGACATGGATAAAAACAGGGCAACGCGGTTTTTCTGACGGCGCCAGAACTGGCGTTTCTGCCGTGCGCTGATATCCACTTTTGGTTGTTGAATATTCATTTCAGCCATCTCAGCGCCCCTCTTTCTTATTCAGACGCATCACCATAAATTTGGAGATAGCAAGGACGATAAAGGTGATGACAAACAGAATCAGCCCCAGCTCCATCAGTGCCGCAGTGTGCAGCCCGGATTCCGCTTCCGCGAACTCGTTTGCCAGCGCCGAGGTAATACTGTTGCCCGGCATATACAGCGAGAAGCTGTCCAGCTGATAGGTGTTACCGATGATAAAGGTCACCGCCATGGTCTCCCCCAGGGCACGACCCAGACCCAGCATCACGCCGCCGATCACCCCGTTCTTGGTGTACGGCAGTACAATCCGCCAGATCACCTCCCAGGTGGTACAGCCGATGCCGTAAGCCGATTCTTTCATCATCACCGGCGTCTGCTCGAACACATCGCGCATCACCGAGGCAATATACGGAATGATCATGATGGCGAGGATAACGCCCGCCGCCAGGATCCCGATCCCGAAGGCCGGACCGGAGAACAGCTCGCCGACAATCGGGATGCTCGACATCACCTCGCCGACCGGCTGCTGGAAATAGGTGGCAAACAGCGGGGCAAAGACAAACAGTCCCCACATGCCGTAAACGATACTCGGAATAGCGGCTAACAGCTCGATCGCGATACCCAGTGGACGGCGCAGCCAGTTCGGTGCCAGTTCTGTCAGGAACAGCGCAATCCCGAAACTCACCGGGACCGCAATCAGCAGGGCGATAACCGAGGTCACGATGGTGCCGTAAATCGGTACCAGTGCCCCGTACTCTTCCGCCGGCGGGTTCCACTCTTTATTCCATAAGAAACCTAAGCCGAATTTTTCAATGCTCGGCCATGACGCAATAATCAGTGAAATAATAATTCCGCCAAGTAACAATAGCGTAATCAGCGCTGCCAGTTTTACCAGAGCACTGAAAAGTTGGTCGCCGCGTTTGCCTGGTGGTTTCATTGCCGTTTTCAGTTCGGCCATAGTCGCTTCCGTTTTTACACAGATCCCCCCGGTGCGGGGGGATCAATTACTGATAAATCGTTACTTCATCATCTGCCGTATCAGTACAGCGGCTTACCGCTGCTGTCTTTGACACTGGTTTTCCATGATGCACGGACCTGTTCAATCACTTCTTTCGGCAGTACCGCGTAATCCAGTTTTTCTGCCTGCTCACCGCCGTTCTTGTATGCCCAGTCAAAGAATTTCAGAACTTCCTGACCTTTGGCAGCATCTTTCTGATTGGTATGAACCAGGATGAAGGTGGTGGAAGTAATCGGCCATGCATTCGGACCCGGCTGGTTAGTCAGATCCTGAGCGAAGCTTTTTGACCACTCGGCTTTACGTGCTGCGTTACTGAAGCTTTCGCCGGTCGGGGATACCGCATCACCGTCCGCAGAAATCAGTTTGGTGTAAGCCAGTTTATTCTGTTTGGCGTAGGCGTATTCCACGTAACCGATAGAGCCCGGCAGACGCTGAACGAATGCTGCGATACCGTCGTTGCCTTTACCGCCCAGACCAACCGGCCAGTTAACGGTAGAACCTGCACCGACCTGCTCTTTCCAGTCAGGGCTGACTTTTGACAGGTAGCTGGTGAAGACGAAAGAGGTACCGGAACCATCCGCACGGCGGACAACCGCGATATCCTGATCCGGCAGCTTAACTGACGGGTTCAGTTTGGTGATCGCTGGGTCATTCCATTTTTTGATTTTACCCAGGTAGATATCACCCAGGGTTTTGCCGTCGAGCACCAGTTCACCGGACTTCAGACCCGGCAGGTTGACGGCCAGTACCACACCGCCGATCACGGTCGGGAACTGGAATAAATTATCTGCGGCCAGTTTATCTTCGGACAGCGGCGCATCTGACGCCCCGAAATCAACGGTATTGGCCACAATCTGCTTCACACCGCCGGAGGAACCAATCCCCTGGTAGTTAACTTTGTTACCGGTTTCTTTCTGGTAAGTATCAGCCCATTGCGCATACACCGGCGCAGGGAATGTTGCACCCGCCCCGGTCAGACTGGTCGCGGCAAATGCAGAAAATGCAGAGAGAGAAAGTGTCGCTGCCATAACAGTGGCTACTGCGGTACGCATCGGTTTCATGATCCCTCCTGACGGGATTTATAGATAATGACGATAAACGTTGTATCTGGTTAATGTCGGAACATGAGGGAAAATAGGACAATCTGGTGACAATAATATGTAGGTTATATGACAGTTTTATGACATTGCAGGTGCGCGGGGACACAAAACCGGAAAAATGACGGGGAAACACAAAAACGAGGCAAGGCTGTAATTTTATGATTTTATTGATATTAAAAGTAAAACCCCTGCGATAATTGCTTACCGCAGGGGTTTATGACAGTCATATGACGATGACATGCTGCTGTCATAATAATTAATCATCTCTGTCATCCGGCAGCGGCAGCATCACGCGGATACGGAATCCGCCGCGCTGACTGCGGCCGACATCAATTTTGCCGTCATGCGCATCCACAATCCGGCGCAGAATTGCCAGCCCCAGCCCGGTACCTTTATTACTGCGTGCTTTTTCACCCTGCACAAACGGCTGGAACAGATCCGGAATATCCGCCTCGTCAATACCGTTGCCGTCATCTTCCACCTGGAACCAGGCGAAATGCTCATCACTGCCGCTGCTGACACGGATCCAGCCGTTGCCGTAGCGGGTGGCATTGACCAGCATATTGCCCAGTGCGCGTTTAATCGCAATCGGGTTACCGGTGAGATAAACCGGGGCCTGAATAACATCATTCTGAATCGTCACATCCGAGTGGATGTGCGCTTCAATCACCTCATTGAGGACAGATGTCAGTTCCAGATGCACCATCTCCATCTCACGGCCGGTGCGCAGATACGCCATAAACTGCTCAATGATACCGTCACACTCTTCAATATCATTGTTGATGGATTCCGCCAGATAATCGTCATCCGGGTTCATCATTTCCGTTGCCAGGCGGATGCGGGTCAGCGGCGTGCGCAGATCATGGCTGACACCGGCCATCAGCACGGTGCGATCCTGCTCCAGAGTTTTGATATCTCTGGACATCTGGTTAAACGAGCGGATAACCGAGCGCACTTCTGCCGCCCCGGCTTCCCGTACCGGAACCAGCGGACCGCCGGTACCGATTTGCCGGGCTGCGGATTCCAGCTCGGTCAGCGGACGGTTCTGATAGCGGATAAACACCCAGACACCTGCAAAGACAATCAGCAGAAAGGCAAAAATATAACGGAAGACCGGCGAGAACTGATCCTGACCGATTTCAGTCAGCGGCACTCTCACCCAGACATCCGGGGCAATATAGGAGTTCAGCCACAGCACGGGATAATCGCGGCTGACTTCCAGCCGGACATCCGCATAACCGTCCAGATAATGGCTCATCTGTTTACTGAGGGATTCAAAATGACGCGCCCAGCGCAGTCCGCCCTCATCGGCTGTCTTTTCGGTAAAAAAGGTAATGCCCAGCTCTTCATAAATTTTCTTACGCAGCGCCGGAGAAACACGTACCGCGGTTCCGTCCTTCAGCACCATCTCTTCGCTCATCAGTGTGCGTACTTCATAGGCCAGCACCCGGTTAAACTGCTGCAGGCTGGGCATCACAATGAAGTTCACAACGGCCAGATAACTTGTTGTTATGGTTGCAAACAACAGAAAGATGACCAGAAATAACGAGCGCGAAAAGGTGCTCCTCGGCGAGAACCGCAGCCGCTTCATGCCTTGTTGCCGTCCGGAACGAACACGTAACCCAGTCCCCAGACGGTCTGGATATAACGCGGATGTGTCGGATCTTCCTCAATCATGCGGCGCAGACGGGAAATCTGCACGTCGATTGAACGTTCCATCGCACTGTACTCACGGCCGCGCGCCAGGCTCATCAGCTTATCGCGGGACAGCGGTTCACGCGGGTGTGACACCAGCACTTTCAGCACGGCGAACTCACCGCTGGTCAGCGGCATGTTTTCATCTTCATGGAACATCTCACGGGTGCCGAGGTTCAGTTTGAACTTACCGAACTGAATCACCGCATCATCCTGGGATGGTGCACCCGGCAGTTCATTCGCCTGACGGCGCAGCACAGCACGGATACGCGCCAGCAGTTCACGCGGGTTAAACGGCTTCGGAATATAATCATCCGCACCGATTTCCAGCCCGACGATGCGATCCACTTCTTCCCCTTTCGCCGTCACCATAATGATCGGAATCGGGTTATTCTGGCTTCTCAGACGGCGGCAGATAGACAGCCCGTCTTCGCCCGGTAACATC
The DNA here is from genome assembly GCF_022819185.1 of Morganella sp. HSTU-ASny43. NCBI lineage: Bacteria > Pseudomonadati > Pseudomonadota > Gammaproteobacteria > Enterobacterales > Morganellaceae > Morganella > Morganella sp. HSTU-ASny43. The sequence goes on along the minus strand of NZ_WSPG01000025.1, from coordinate 35,606 downwards.
AGATCCAGGACAATAAGATGGATAGATTCACGCGTCAGCAGGCGATCCATCTGTTCCGCATTCGCGGCGGTACGGACCTGGAAACCCTGCTCACTCAGATAGCGCTCAAGCAGCGCACGCAGACGCATGTCATCATCAACGACAAGGACCTTATAACTTTCCTGCATGTTTGACTCCCGGGTTCATTTTTTCATGCAACTCTTCAGATTAATTGTGCCTATTCAGCAATCGGCTGATAGCGGATAGACAAAATGACATAATTCACTTCACCGTTAGGTGTTATTACCGTTACTTCATCATCCGCCTGTTTTCCGATTAATGCCCGGGCCACAGGGGAATCAACAGAAATCCATTTCTTTGCCGGGGAAAATTCATCGGGTCCGACGATGCGAAAAGTCTGAATTTCTTCATCATCATTTTCCAGTTCCACCCACGCCCCGAAAAATACTTTTCCTTCCTGGCGGGGATCCGGCTCGACTATCTTTAAGTTATCCAGACGTTTTGAAAGAAACCGGACGCGTCTGTCTATTTCACGCAGACGTTTCTTTCCGTATATATACTCGGCATTTTCCGAGCGATCCCCCTGTGCAGCGGCTTCTGACACTGCCTGAGTGACCTGCGGACGTTCTGTTTTCCAGAGATATTTTAACTCCTGATCCAGCGCATCCCATCCTTCACGGGTAATCAGGTTACTTTTTGCCATATGTTACCTAAACAAAAAATAAATTATTTAAATAAATTGTAATACTAAATGCATTTTCTGAAAGATAACAGCTATGCATAATTCATTTATATTACTTTATATCGGCTGGTAATTCCCGTTTTGAACACGTATAACTGTCCCCTGAAATTTTTTTACGTCAATTTATCGCAGCCGGAAAGAATATCATGATGAATGAATCTCTGAGCCAGATTATTGCCGGTGAACTGAATGCGCAAACCCGCCAGGTCACCGCCGCGATTACCCTGCTGGATGAGGGAAATACTGTCCCTTTTATCGCCCGCTACCGGAAAGAAGTCACCGGCGGCCTGGATGATACTCAGCTGCGTCAGCTGGAAACCCGTCTCAGCTACCTGCGCGAACTGAACGACCGCCGCCGGGCCATCCTCAAATCCATTGAGGAACAGGGCAAACTGACCCCTGAACTGGCGGGGGCGATTAACGGCACGCTCAGCAAAACAGAGCTGGAAGACCTCTACCTGCCTTACAAACCCAAGCGCCGCACACGCGGACAGATTGCGGCGGAAGCCGGTCTGGAACCGCTGGCAGACACTCTGTGGCAGGATCCGTCACAGGATCCGGAAATCCTCGCCGCCACCTATGTGGACAGCGAAAAAGGGGTTGCCGACACCAAAGCCGCCCTCGACGGCGCCCGCTACATCCTGATGGAGCGTTTCGCGGAAGATGCCGGTCTGCTGGGGAAAGTCCGTGATTATCTGTGGCGCAATGCGCATCTGGTTTCCGTTGTGATCAGCGGAAAAGAGGCGGAAGGCGCAAAATTCAGTGATTATTTCGATCACCATGAACCGATTGCCAATGTCCCGTCACACCGCGCTCTGGCGATGTTCCGTGGTCGCAATGAAGGCATTCTGCAACTCTCCCTCAATGCCGACCCGCAGTGTGAGGAGCCGCCGAAAGAGAGCTATTGCGAAGAGTTAATCCGCGATTATCTCGGCTTCCGCTTTAACAATGCTCCGGCGGACAGCTGGCGCAAAGCGGTGGTGAGCTGGACATGGCGGGTCAAGGTGCTGCTGCACCTGGAAACCGAGTTAATGGCCGCGCTGCGCGAGAAAGCAGAAGATGAGGCAATTAATGTCTTCGCCCGCAACCTCAGTGATCTGCTGATGGCGGCACCGGCCGGGATGCGCGCCACAATGGGGCTGGATCCGGGTCTGCGTACCGGGGTGAAAGTCGCGGTGGTCGATGCCACCGGTAAAGTGCTGGCCACCGACACCATTTATCCGCACACCGGCCAGACTGCCAAAGCAGCGGCATCCGTCGCGGCGCTCTGCCTGAAATACCATGTGGAACTGGTGGCGATCGGTAACGGGACAGCATCCCGTGAAACTGAACGTTTCTTTGCCGATGTGCAGAAGCAGTTCCCGGATATCAAAGCCCAGAAAGTGATTGTCAGTGAAGCCGGTGCCTCCGTTTACTCTGCGTCAGAACTGGCAGCGGCAGAATTCCCGGACCTGGATGTATCACTGCGCGGTGCCGTTTCTATCGCCCGCCGGTTACAGGATCCGCTGGCCGAACTGGTGAAAATCGACCCGAAATCCATCGGGGTCGGCCAGTATCAGCATGATGTCAGCCAGACACAACTTGCCCGTAAACTGGATGCGGTAGTGGAAGACTGCGTAAACGCCGTCGGCGTTGACCTCAACACCGCATCTGTCGCCCTGCTGACCCGCGTTGCCGGGCTGAGCAAAGTGATCGCACAGAATATTGTTGACTGGCGTGATGAAAACGGCCGTTTTGCTGACCGCAAGCAGCTGCTGAAAGTCGCGCGTCTCGGCCCGAAAGCCTTTGAGCAGTGCGCCGGGTTCCTGCGTATTGCCGGCGGTAAAAATGCGCTGGATGCCTCCACCGTTCACCCGGAAGCCTATCCGGTGGTGGAAAAAATCCTGCAGGCCACACAGAAAACCCTCAGTGATCTGATGGGTAACAGTGATGTGCTGCGCAATCTGAAAGCACAGGATTTTGTCACTGAACAATTCGGTGTGCCGACCGTTTCCGACATCCTCAAAGAACTGCAAAAACCCGGTCGTGACCCGCGTCCGGAGTTTAAAACCGCCACCTTTGCCGATGGCATTGAAACCATGAATGATTTGCGTCCGGGCATGGTTATGGAAGGCGCGGTCACCAACGTCACCAATTTCGGTGCTTTTGTGGATATCGGTGTTCATCAGGACGGACTGGTGCATATCTCCTCGCTGGCCAACCGCTATGTGGAAGATCCGCATACCGTGGTCAAAGCCGGGGATATCGTCAGTGTCAAAGTGCTGGATGTGGATATCGCCCGTAAGCGTATCGCGCTGACCATGCGGATGGATGAGGAGCCGGAAACGGCAGCCCGCCGCGGTGGCGGCGGCAGCGATAAACCACGGGCGGAAAAGCGTCAGAACAACCGCCCTGCCCGTAACGGTAATAATGACACCTCTGCCGGTAACAGTGCGATGGGTGATGCCCTCGCCGCGGCATTCGGTAAGCGTAAGTAATTCCCCTGCTATCATGTACGCGGCAGCCCCGGCTGCCCGTACATTTCCCTCCTGTTAGTCACATATTGCGTTAATTAGTCGTAAAAATTGTTATTAACGTAAATCAATACGTGAAATATCTGCTCTCAATTGTTTTATACGCCGGATATCTTGATGCACATCAAACTTTGCTGGTTAATTTTCGGGCTAAATAGGTAAAATATTGTTGGTTATGATTTGCATTTACAGTATCAATTAAATTTGTAAGGGATATTTTTCTGCCAAACTGTTCGTGCAATAATCATTTGCAATATCATTCCTGTTTGCATGGTTAACCGGAGCCTTTATGACACTTCAGCCACAACACAGTTATAAAATTCTGGGCTTTTCCGGGCAAATCAGCCCGGCATACCGTCAGAAATTATTGTCTCTGGGCATGCTGCCCGGCTCTGTTTTCCGGGTGATCCGCAGCGCACCGCTGGGCGATCCGATCCAAATCGAAACCCGGCACGTCAACCTGATGCTCAGAAAAAAAGACCTGGCGCTGCTGATGCTTGATGACGTGCAGGCGTAATCCGCCGCACATCCCGCGCTGACTCACTCTTTTCCCTCTGCCGCCGGCAGAGGGGTTTGTATTTATTGATTGGCATACGACACTATGAAAGCACTCACCCTGGGACTCATCGGTAATCCCAATTCAGGGAAGACCACGCTGTTTAACCAGTTAACCGGATCCAAACAACGCGTCGGCAACTGGGCCGGTGTAACTGTGGAACGGAAAATCGGTTATTTCACCACGCCGGAACACAAGATTGAGCTGGTGGATTTACCCGGCACCTATTCACTGACCACCATCTCTGAACAAACATCCTTAGACGAACAGATTGCCTGCCACTTTATCCTCAGCGGTGAAGCGGACATGCTGATTAACGTTGTCGACGCATCCAATCTCGAGCGTAACCTGTATCTGACGCTGCAGCTGCTGGAACTGGGTGTTCCCTGCATTATTGCCCTCAATATGCTGGATATCGCCGATAAAGCGAATATCAATATTGATGTCAAAGCGCTGTCAGAACGCCTCGGCTGCCCGGTGATCCCACTGGTTTCCACCCGCGCGTCCGGTATCTGTGAGCTGAAAGCCGCGATCGACAAACACACAATGACACCTCATGAAGTGCTGGTGAACTATCCGGCTGCGCTGCTCGACAGCATGAACACTCTCGCACAGTCGATTCCTGCGGAAGAGTTCAGCGCCACACAGCGCCGCTGGCTGGCACTGCAAAGCCTGGAGGGGGATATCTACAGCCAGGCACGCGCCGGTTTCACCCCGGAGCATGTGCAGTCTGTCCGTGACGCGATGCAGGCACAGCAGCAGGAAGAGCCGGAACTGGTGATTGCGGATGCCCGTTACCAGACCATCGCGGATATCTGCGAAACAACCATTGATAACAGCCATTCCGAGCCGAATAAACTGACCGCAGCGATGGACAGAATTGTCCTCAACCGCTGGCTGGGCGTGCCGGTATTCCTGTTTGTGATGTATCTGATGTTCGTGCTCGCCATCAATATCGGCGGGGCATTGCAGCCGCTGTTTGAAGGCGGTTCGGAAGCCATTTTCATTAACGGCACACAATGGCTGGGGATGACGCTCGGCTTCCCGGACTGGCTGACCATTTTCCTCGCCCAGGGGGTCGGCGGCGGTATCAACACCGTGCTGCCGCTGGTACCGCAAATCGGGATGATGTACCTGTTCCTCTCTTTCCTGGAAGATTCCGGTTATATGGCCCGCGCGGCATTTGTGATGGACAGACTGATGCAGGCACTCGGACTGCCGGGTAAATCCTTCGTGCCGCTGATTGTCGGTTTCGGCTGTAACGTGCCGTCCATTATGGGTGCCAGAACCCTGGATGCACCGCGTGAACGTCTTATCACCGTCCTGATGGCACCGTTTATGTCCTGCGGCGCGCGGCTGGCTATCTTCGCGGTTTTCGCGGCTGCCTTCTTCGGCAAAAACGGCGCGAGCATCGTGTTCTCCCTGTATATCCTCGGGATTGTGGTGGCTATCCTTACCGGTCTGCTGCTCAAACACACTATTATGCGCGGCGAAGCATCACCGTTTGTGATGGAACTGCCGGTGTACCACGTACCGCATATGAAAACCCTGTTTATGCAGACCTGGCAGCGCCTGAAAGGCTTTGTGGTGCGTGCGGGTAAAGTCATTATTGTCGCCAGTATGGTAATCGGCGCACTGAACAGCTTCAGTTTCTCCGGTAAACCGGCGGACAGCATTAATGATTCCGCACTGGCCTCAGTCAGTAAAGTGGTCACTCCGCTGCTCAGCCCGATTGGTGTCACCAATGATAACTGGCAGGCGACTGTCGGCCTGATCACCGGTGCGATGGCAAAAGAAGTTGTGGTCGGGACACTGAATACCCTCTACACCGCTGAAAGTATCACCAACGAACCGTTTGATCCGGAATCCTTTGATTTATGGGATGAACTGGGTGATGCGGTAAATGAAACCCTGGATTCCCTGGCGGAAACCTTCACGCTCGCGGCATTATCCAACCCGATTGAAGCCAGCAAAGGCGACGGCGAGATGGACGGCGGTACCATGGGCACCATGGCCGCGAAATTCGGCTCTGATGTTGCTGCTTACAGCTATCTGATCTTTGTGCTGCTGTATGTGCCGTGTGTCTCTGTGATGGGGGCTATCGCCCGTGAAACCAGCCGCGGCTGGATGACCTTCTCCATCCTGTGGGGTCTGAACGTGGCTTACTCACTGGCCGCCCTGTTCTACCAGGCCGCCACATTCAGTACCCATCCGGGGAGCAGTTCAGTGATTATCGCTGTAGTGGTGATTTTCAACCTGATCCTGTTTGCACTGCTGCGCCGCACACGCAGCCGGGTGAATCTCAGCTTCCGCCGTGATGCACACAGCCGCTGTGGCGGCTGCTCCGGCAACGAGTGTCACTGATAAAAGGACACGGACATGATTAGCCTGATCGCAGTACGTGACGCCATTGCACTGAACGGCCGGGCAGATGCCCGGCTGCTCAGCCACCAGTTGAATGCCCCGGAAGCCCTGGTGCAGGCCATCATGGAAAAGCTGGCTGCCATGGGAAAAATTGAAGCGGTGGATGTCAGCAGCTGTCTGAGCAGCAGCTGCAAACAGTGCCCTGAAAGTCAGGGCTGTGACACAAAGGTGTATCAGATTCATTCATAAAACTTACCCGCCGTTGTGCGGGTATTTTTTTATTTAACAAACTCCGTCAGTACCTCACAAAACTCATCCGGATGTGAAATAAACGGTGCGTGAGCGCTGTTACGCATAATAACGGATGGAGAGGACGGCAGTTGCTCATCCAGCAGTGACGCGACTTTACGCGGCACCAGGCCATCGAGATAACCATAGATCCGCAGGAACGGCATTGTCAGGGACGGCAGTCCGCTGCGCAGATCGGCGGTTCTCAGAATCTCCAGCCCGGCATTCAGTACTGACACACCCGGCATCGGCTGTCCCAGTACCACTGATTTCAGTGTACGGGCATCCTGACGGGCACTTGCGGTTCCCAGTGTCTGCAGTGCCAGAAAACGCTCAACAGTACGCTGAAAATCGGTCGCCAGCTGATGCTGAAAGCCGCTCAGCACCGTCGGTTTGATCCCCGGCCAGCCTTCCTCTTCCTGTGCACCAAAATACGGCGATGAACAGATTGTCACCAGATGGCTCACTGCCTGCGGGTAACGCAGTGCAATATCCGCAGCCACCAGCCCGCCCAGTGACCAGCCTGCCAGCACCGCATTTTCCGGCATCTGCGCGAAAACAGTATCCGACATCTCCGTCAGTGACATTTCACCAAATTCCTGACTGCGCCCGTAACCCAGTAAATCAACCTTGTGAATACGGAAATGCGGTGCGAGCCGCAATTCAATGCTGTTCCATACTTCGCTGTTCAGTCCCCAGCCGTGTAACAGCACAAGATCGCGCGAACCCTGTCCGCTCTGCTGCCAAAAAAGCGTTGCCATCGTTATTGTTTCCTTATTTATCCGGAGGGAAGACGGATGGTTATTATTGAGAATTACTGCCTGCTGTGCAATCAGCCGCTGGCAATTGCCGCACACGGTATCTGCGGATTCTGCGAACGGGGACTGCCGGAGATGCCGCCGGTCTGCCGTCGCTGCGGCCTGCCGCTGGTGACACCGGAGCCGGAATGCGGCCGCTGTCTGCAATCCCCGCCGCCGTGGCAGAGCCTGCTGGCCGTAACCGGCTATCAGCCGCCGCTGGCCGCCCTGGTTCACCGCCTCAAATACAGCGGGCAGACACACATTGCCCGTGCACTGGCACGGCTGCTGCTGCGCCGGGTGCTGGCAGCTTACCGCGCCGGGGAATGTCCGAAGCCGGATCTGCTGCTCAGCGTCCCGCTTTACCGTTACCGGCAATGGCGGCGCGGGTTTAATCAGAGTGATCTTATCACCCGTCCGCTGGCAAAATGGCTGCGCTGCCCTTATGACAGTTCCGGCCTTATCCGCACCCGTGCTACACTGAGCCAGCGGATGCTGTCCCGCACGCAGCGCCTGACAAACCTGTCCTCTGCGTTTGCCGTCACCCGTAATGTCCGCGGACTGCATATTGCGCTGACCGATGATGTCATCACAACAGGGGCGACCATGACAGCGCTGTCTGAATTGCTCATTCGTGCGGGCGCGGCGGCAGTCCGGGTGTGGTGCCTTTGCCGCACCTTGTAGTGAACCCGCAAATGGGCGTATTATAACCAACCGGAACAGTCAACTATTTTTGGGCAATGTTATGATTACTATTACTGACGCTGCGCAGGCACATTTTTCCAAACTGCTTGCCAACCAGGAACCCGGCACACAAATCCGTGTTTTTGTTATTAACCCGGGCACTCCCAACGCGGAATGCGGAGTCTCTTATTGTCCGCCTGATGCTGTGGAAGCGACCGATACCGCGCTGCCGTTTGAGCAGCTGACCGCCTATGTTGATGAACTGAGCGCACCGTTCCTTGACGAAGCCGTGATCGACTTCGTGACCGATCAGCTCGGCTCTCAGCTCACCTTAAAAGCCCCGAACGCCAAAATGCGTAAAGTGGCGGATGATGCCCCGCTGATCGAGCGTGTCGAGTACGTTCTGCAATCTCAGATCAACCCGCAGCTGGCCGGGCACGGCGGCCGTGTTTCCCTGATGGAAATCACGGACGAAGGCTATGCCATCCTCCAGTTCGGCGGCGGCTGTAACGGCTGCTCCATGGTGGATGTCACCCTGAAAGAAGGGATCGAAAAAGAGTTACTGAATATGTTTGCCGGTGAACTGAAAGGCGTTAAAGACCTGACTGAACATCAGCGCGGCGAACACTCTTATTACTGATAGTGCTGTACCGGCCGGATATCGCACGGCCGTGATAATACACTGCCCGGTTATCCGCCGGGCAGGTTTCCGGTGGTGCTCTGTCACCGCTGATATTCACCTGCATACGAAAAATCATTATGGAACAAATCCGCTTAATCACACCGGATACGGCGTATGAACTCTGGCAGCAGAACGGGGCTGTCCTGGTTGATATCCGTGATCCGCAAAGCTTCCGTGCCGGTCATACTGACGGCGCATTTCACCTGACAAACGACACCGTGAATACCTTCATGGATCAGACAGATTATGAGCAGCCGGTTATGGTCATGTGTTACCATGGGCACAGCAGTCAGGGCGCGGCTCAGTATCTGCTTAATGTCGGCTATGAAACGGTATACAGCATCAACGGCGGCTTTGAGGCCTGGTTGCGCAATTACCCGGACACAGTCAGGTCACTTGCTTAACAACGGACAGCTATATGGTTTATCTGATCACCATCGCCAACCCGCGGATTGCCCAGTCATTTATTGATTATATGGCCGCCCGGGATATTGAGCTCACTATGCGTGCCACCCGCGAAGGGCGCGGCGCGGAATTGTGGCTCGACGACGAAAGCAAACTGGCACAGACACAGGCTGAGCTGGAAACCTTTATGCGTGATCCGATGAATAAACGCTATCTCGCTGCCAGCTGGGAATCCGGTGAAACCGATTCCCCGTTCCGCTACCCGGCCTCTCATGCCTTCAGTAACCTGGTGACCCCGGCCGGGCCGCTGACCATCACCATTACCGTACTGTGCGCACTGGTTTTTCTGTGGATGCAGATAAGCGGCACTGACGCGGTGATGGACTATCTGGCCTGGCCGCAGCCTGACCAGCAGGGTGAACTGTGGCGGTGGATAAGCCCGGTGTTCCTGCATTTCGGCCTGACCCATATTCTGATGAACCTGGCGCTGTGGTGGTATCTCGGCGGTCAGGTGGAAAAACAGCTCGGCAGCGGACGGCTGCTGGTGATCACCCTGATTTCTGCCCTGGTCAGTTGCTGGTCGCAATCCTTTTTCAGCGGCTCATCCTTCGGCGGCCTGTCCGGCGTGGTTTTCGCGCTGATCGCTTATGTCTGGTACACCGGCGCGCGCAATCCGTCCGCCGGTATTTATCTGCCCGCCGCCATGATGGTATTTTCGGTATTATGGCTGGTTATCGGTTACTTTGATTTATTTGGTACAATGCCGATTGCAAACATGGCCCATGCATCCGGTCTCGCGACCGGCCTGCTGATGGCGGTATGGGATAACCGCCGCCGGACGGCCTGAATAATAATGAAAATATGACATCACCGCCGCATATCACGGCACAGCCCTGAATATGCGCGGTACTGATCTGACCGGGGGATTTTGTGAAACAAACACAGCGTCATGATGCTATCGTTGAGTTAGTCAGTAAACAGGGCTATGTCAGCACAGAAGAGCTGGTCGAGCACTTTAAGGTCAGTCCGCAGACCATCCGCCGTGATCTCAATGAGCTGGCGGAGCAGAATAAAATCCATCGTCACCACGGCGGGGCGGCACAGCCGTCCAGCTCGGTGAATGCCGCCTATCATGAGCGTAAAAGCATGTGGTCGGATGAAAAACGCCGGATTGCCCGCCGTGTCGCGGCGCTGATCCCGGACGGTGCCACACTCTTTATCGATATCGGCACCACACCGGAAGCGGTCGCGCATGAACTGCTGGAACACAAAAATCTGCGCATCGTCACCAATAACCTCAATGTCGCCACTCTGCTGATGGCGAAAGATGATTTCCGGCTGATCCTGGCCGGTGGTGAAGTCCGTTCCCGTGACGGCGGAATTGTCGGTGAGGCCACGCTCGATTTTATCTCTCAGTTCCGTCTGGATTTCGGGATTCTCGGGATCAGCGGCATTGATACTGACGGCTCCCTGCTGGAATTTGATTATCACGAAGTCCGCACCAAACGGGCGATTATTGAAAACTCCCGCTGTGTGATGCTCGTGACCGACCACTCCAAATTCGGCCGCAACGCCATGGTCAACCTCGGTAATATGGGGCTGATCGATTGCCTGTTTACCGACAAACGCCCGCCGGAAAGCATTATCAAAATCCTGGACGAACAACAGGTGCAGCTCGAAGTCTGCTGATTATCTCTGCCCGTGCCACCGCCCGGTGGCGCGGTTTTCCTCCCTTTTCCCTCTGCCGTAATTCATTATTCTTTGTATGGATATGCTAACGAATTGTTATCCATGTCACGGAGAACGTTTTTTTATGTCCTGAATGTTGGAATATCGTTCACATTGCACTATCATGAGCGATAACGAACATTAAAGAACAAATATGGTCATGCGGGAGTGAGGATGGAAACGAAAGATTTGATCGTTATCGGGGGCGGAATCAACGGTGCAGGTATTGCCGCTGATGCCGCCGGACGCGGGCTGTCTGTGCTGATGCTGGAAGCACGGGATCTCGCCTGTGCCACCTCATCAGCCAGCTCAAAACTGATCCACGGCGGATTGCGCTATCTCGAACATTATGAGTTTCGTTTGGTGAGCGAAGCACTGGCTGAACGCGAAGTATTATTAAAAATGGCGCCGCATATCGCCTTCCCGATGCGTTTCCGTCTGCCGCATCAGCCGCATCTGCGCCCGGCGTGGATGATCCGCGCGGGGCTGTTTCTGTATGACCATCTCGGTAAACGCACCACACTGCCGGGCAGCCGCGGCCTGACCTTCAGTACTGCCTCCCCGCTGAAAGCAGAGTTTAAAAAAGGCTTTGAATATTCCGACTGCTGGGTGGACGATGCCCGCCTGGTGGTGCTGAATGCACAGGAAGTCGTGCGGCAGGGCGGCGAAGTCCGCACACGGACAAAAGTCACCCGCGCATGGCGCGAAAACGGTTTATGGCAGGTGGAAGCGGAAAATGCCCTGACCGGCGAAACCCTGCGCTGGCAGGCAAAAGGGCTGGTCAACGCCGCCGGACCGTGGGTGAAAACCTTCTTTGATGACGGATTACAGCTCAAATCCCCTTATGGTATCCGTCTTATCAAAGGCAGCCATATTGTGGTACCGCGCGCTCACGACGAGCCGCAGGCCTATATCCTGCAAAATGAAGATCACCGCATTGTGTTTGTCATTCCGTGGATGGATGAATTTTCGATTATCGGCACGACCGATGTGGAATATCACGGCGATCCGGCAGACGTTAAAATCGATGATAACGAAATTAATTATCTGCTGGATGTGTATAACGACCACTTCCGCAAAACCCTGACCCGCGATGATATCCGCTGGACATACTCCGGTGTGCGTCCGCTGTGTGATGATGAATCGGACTCGCCACAGGCAATCACCCGCGATTACACGCTTGATTTGCATGATGACAACGGACAGGCGCCGCTGTTGTCCGTCTTCGGCGGCAAACTCACCACTTACCGCAAGCTGGGCGAACACGCGCTGGATAAACTGGCGGCCTACTATCCGCACGCCGGGAAAGCATGGACAAAACAGGCGGTACTGACCGGCGGTGAACTGAACGGCCGGAGCCGTGACGATTATGCCCGGGTGCTGACAGAACGCTGGTCCTGGCTGCCGAACGGACTGGCGCTGCGCCTGGCCCGCACCTACGGCAGTCAGACAGAAAAAATTATCGGTACTGCGCAATCCCTCAGCGACCTCGGGCAGTTATTCGGCCATAACCTGTATGAATCCGAGCTGCGCTATCTGGTACAGCACGAGTGGGTGATCACCGCAGAAGATGCGCTCTGGCGCAGAACCAAACTGGGAATGTGGCTCACACAGGAAGAGCAGCTGCAGGTGGAGCAGTGGCTCCGCCGGGAAGAGCAATAACGGAAACGAAACAGACCGGCTCAAAAAGCCGGTCTTTTTTTTATCGCCTCAGCGCCGGGATTCCAGCGCCATCCGGACAGCCAGCCCGGCCAGCACAGTCCCCATCAGCCAGCGCTGCACCACCTGCCAGAACGGACGGCCCGTCATAAAGACAGCCACCGAGCCCGCCATCAGAATAATCAGTCCGTTAACTGTCAGGCTGATCATAATCTGTATTGTTCCGAGCGCCAGAGACTGTACCAGCACACTGCCGTGCCCCGGCACAATAAACTGCGGCAGCAGCGATAAATACATCACCGCCACTTTCGGGTTCGCCAGGCTGGTCAGAAACCCCATGGTGAACAATTTTTCCGGCTTATCTTCCGGTAAATCCCGCACCGAAAATGCAGAGCGTCCGCCCGGTTTGACCGACTGCCACGCCAGCCAGAGCAGATACAATGCCCCCGCAATACGCAAAGCATCATAGGCATAAGGAACAGCAAAAAAGAGCGCGGTGATACCAAATGCCGCACTGAGCATATAAAAAATAAATGCCAGGCCGACACCGGCAAGAGAAATATATCCGGCCCGCTTTCCCTGACAGAGTGAGCGGGAGATCAGATAAATCATATTAGGGCCGGGCGTTAATACCATTCCCAGTGCAACCAGGGCAAATCCGAGCAATGACGTCAAATCAGGCATAATGCACTCCATGACAGATAATGCATAACAGATTATAAGATAGATTATTGGTTTTACAGGATATATAACCACCCGGAACAGGCGATCATTGATTATAGCCGGAACAAAAAAAAAGCAGCAACGATATAATTCAGTATGTATTAATAACGTGGGTTACTGCACAAAATCGCAGGCATAAAAAAAGCGCCTTCATTTCAGCGCTTTTTCCGGGACCGTCTGTTCTCAGTGAACCTGTGACGGGCTGAGCAGCTGATAAATGGTATCCGGGGTATATTTCTCACCGGAAAAATAGATATTCCAGTCAGTCAGCATCTCCGTATTCAGCGGATATACGCCCCCCTCTTCCATCTCTTCAACATAAAACGGCTGGTTGATCAGTTTGCCGGTAAACACGTCATTATCCAGAGTTTCCGGGATAAACCACATGTGCTCCAGGTCATCCTCATCCCCGTACGGAATGCCGCATTTGACCATAAACGCCCACGGATGTTCATCTTCTTCATCACGGGCTTTTTTACCGAATAATCCACCGAGCAGACCTTTTTTCGTTTTGACCACCGGCTGACCGTATTCCGCAAACATCTGGGCAAAATAGTGCCAGCGCAGGCGGGCTTTTACCGCCATTTCATGGGTTTCACTGTTCGGGCGGTAAAACATAATGGCGGCATCGTCGTCGAAACCACGGAAAAATGTCTGTAACACCGGCGAACTTTCATTTACACGGAATAGCATACAGGATGGATGGTCATGCTGATCGTCGCGATCTCCGCGATCGCCGAGAAATTCATTTTCCGGCATATTATCGTGAGAGTAATCGATCTCTTCGAGAGGCTTCAGCTGGTCGATCGGGGTATTTTTGTTGATCTGGCGGATCCCTTCCTGATATGGCAGCGCCACAATATATTCCAGCTGTTTTTCCGTCTGGCCGCACAGCATCGGCTCATTAAACAGCACTTTGCCTTCATTAAGACTCTGCCCGATAAAACTGCGCAGCAGATCAGGAATGCCATAGTACGCATTAATGGTATGCGGCAGCAGCAGTTCCACTTCCGGGATCCCGCAGCGCAGCAGGCCGTGTGTGTGGAACCAGTACATGGTCGGCGGGGAATTTTCCGTGTCATAGATTGCATGAATGGTATACAGAGATTCAATGTTCAGCTGCACGTCGTTTTCCAGCTGAAAATTGAGCCACTCACGGGTAAAACCGCGCCCGGCTGCCGAGATATCGATACCCAGTAATAAATCCGGCACCAGAATCTGTACCATCTTCAGCTGGTACCGGTAACTTCGCAGCACGTCATTCTGTAAAAGGCATTCAACATAAATATCCTGTTCGGTCTGGTTGACCTCGGCCAGCAGTCCGGCAGACAGCGGATCGGTTGAATAGTAAGGATTGATTTCCAGTTCCGGTGCCCGCGGTGCCAGTGACACCAGAAACAGCAGTTCTTCATCACCGTAATGACAGGTGTAATAAAAGCTGTTCTCATCATGTTCCGCGTATTCAATATCACTCTGTGTGAAAAAGGTTTGTGATGCCAGACGCTCTTCTAACTCTGCCAGGTTGAGCCGCGAGGGAGAGAATGCCACAACCTCCGACGTCATCCTCTTACCTTTACCTTCCGCAACCTCAAGGTAATATTGTTTTATATCCATCGGTAATGCCTTTATCCGTTCTGAGTTGTGCTGCTGTGCTGAAATTAAACTCATTTGTTCATACGTATAAGTACCACATTTTGTATGCGGAGTTCATTCAGAATAATCCACCTATTATTCTGTAAATATACATTTTGACCAAAATCGTACGTCCGGGAGCAAAAACGGCTATAATCCGGTCAATTGCCCGCCCTGTTCTGAGGTATGAAAAGTTGAATAATAACAAAAACTTAACGATTACCGTTCCGTTACCTGAGCCCTATCATACAGCGGATTTTCTCGCATTTCATTTACGTGATAATCACCATGTGGCCGAAGAGGTCACGGAAAACCGGGTGATGAAAGGAATTTGCCTGCACGGCCACCCCGCGTTACTGACACTGGAAATCAGTTCAGGAGAAGCGCGTGTCACCCTCAGCACTGACGGCCCGGGGCCACTGCCGGAAGACGAAGCCCGTATGCAGCATCTCGCCCGGCATATGCTCGGTCTGATCCAGCCGGTGGAGGAATTCGAGACACAATATCAGGATCACCCGCTGGCCGGTCCCCTTATCCGGCAACAGAAAGGGCTGCGGATCTACCAGTCCGCCACACCGTTTGAAGCCATTAACTGGGCGATTATCGGTCAGCAAATCAGCGTTCAGGCCGCGATTTCCATCCGCCGCCGCCTGATTCAGCATATCGGCCTGCGCCACTCCTCCGGACTGTGGTGCTACCCGGATGCGGCACATATTTTACAGACCGATTTTGACGGGCTGCGCAGCTGCGGTTTCTCTGTCGGTAAAGCCAATGCCCTGCTGGCACTGAGTGAGCAACTGGAAAGCGGAGCGCTGGTGCTGCCGGATGTGGTCACACCGGAGAATGCAGACGCGGTTTCCGCCTCACTGACGGCGATCAAAGGTATCGGCACCTGGACGGTCAGCTATGCCCTGCTGCGCGGCTTTAACTATCTGAACGGCTCACTGCACGGTGATGTTGCGGTACGGCGTAATCTGCAGCGCCTGCTGGCGCGGGATGAAAAAATAACGGCGGATGAAACTCAGGAATGGCTGGCAGATTTCGCCCCGTGGCGGGCTCTGATGGCTGCTCATCTGTGGCGGCTGGAGTCTGCCGCCGGGTACTGAGCAAAAAAAATGCCGCAAATGCGGCATTTTTTCTCTCTGTGAACTCAGCGCAGCCAGTTGGTTTTTGCCAGCTCCACAATCTCATCACCGCGCCCGTTGATAATCGCGCGCAGCATATACAGACTGAAGCCTTTGGCCTGCTCAAACTTAATTTCCGGCGGCATGGCCAGTTCCTGTTTGGCCGTCACCACATCCACCAGAACCGGGCCGTCATGGGCAAATGCGGTTTTCAGCGCATCGTCCAGTGACTCGCTGTCTTCAACGCGGATCCCTTTGATCCCCATGGCATTTGCCATCGCGGCAAAATCCGGGTTGTGCAGATCGGTTCCGTCAGTCAGATAACCGCCCGCTTTCATCTCCATCGCCACAAAACCCAGCACGCTGTTGTTAAAGATGACAATTTTCACCGGCAGCTGCATCTGTGCCAGGGAAATGAAATCCCCCATCAGCATACTGAATCCGCCGTCACCGCACATCGCCACCACCTGACGCTTGCGGTCAGGCGCCTGAGCGCCGATAGCCTGCGCCATGGCGTTTGCCATCGAGCCGTGGTTAAAGGAGCCTATCAGCCGCCGTTTGCCGTTCATGGTGAGATAACGCGCCGCCCAGACCGTCGGGGTGCCCACATCACAGGTGAATACGGTGTCATCATCCGCCAGCTCACTGATTTTCTTCGCCAGATACTGCGGATGGATCAGTTCCCGTTTGCTTGCGGTTGCCAGTGCATCGAGGTCACTGCGGGCGGTCTGATAGTGTTTCAGCGCCGCATCCAGATGGGTGCGATCCTCTTTGGCCTGCAGGCGCGGCTGAATAGCGTTGAGTGTGGCTTTGATATCCCCGATAACCGCCATATCCACCGCACAGTGTGCACCGAGGCTGCCCGGGTTGATATCCACCTGAATAATTTTTGCTTTGGCCGGATAAAACGCGCGGTACGGGAAGTGCGTGCCGAGCAGCACCAGGGTATCCGCATTTTCCATCGCATAATACCCGGAGGAAAATCCGATAAGCCCGGTCATCCCGACACTGTACGGGTTATCATACTCAATATGCTCTTTGCCGCGCAGTGCATGCACCACCGGTGCTTTCAGGGTTTCCGCCAGTTTGATAACTTCATCATGTGCCCCTGCACACCCGGCTCCGCACATCAGTGTGATGTTTTTCGCACCGTTAAGGGCATCCGCCAGTTTCACCAGCTCATCCCGCTGCGGCATCACCAGCGGCAGAGACGGCTCATACCAGACATTGCGGGCCGATTCCGGTGCCGGTCTTAATGCCACATCCCCCGGAATGACCACCACGGCCACGCCGCGCTCCAGAATCGCCTTGCGCATGGCAATACCCAGCACCTGCTGGATCTGCTCAGGATTGGAAACCAGCTCACAATAGACGCTGCATTCACGGAACAGCTCCTGCGGATGAGTTTCCTGGAAGTAATGGCTGCCGATTTCGCCGGAAGGAATATGTGCGGCAATTGCCAGCACCGGCACGCGGTTGCGCTGACAATCAAATAATCCGTTGATTAAGTGGAGGTTACCCGGCCCGCAGGAACCGGCGCACACCGCCAGTTTACCGGTCAGATGGGCTTCCGCCCCGGCGGCAAACGCGGCCACTTCCTCATGCCGGGTGCCCATCCATTCAATGCTGCCCAGTTTACGTAAGCTGTCACTTAACCCGTTCAGTGAGTCTCCGGTGACACCCCAGATACGGTTGATTCCTGCATCCGCCAACATTTTTGCGATATAACCCGCTACAGTCTGCTTCATCGTAAATCTTCCCTCATACTGGTGATAAATCTGATTCGCAATAAGATGCTGCACAGAACAATACAAGCCTGCTCTGTGTGTTTATCCTGTCATTTCAGTGTAGCCCGGGCTCGCCGCAGATAAAACCACCAGTAATAAGGGAAATTTTCAGCACTAATTCAGGATATTGCCGGAGATCCGGCGGAATAATACAAAAATGGCTGCAAGGATATATAAATACACTTTTCTTAATTTCTGTTTAATAATATTAATATTATTGTTATTTCGGGTGACGAATTTATATTTCACGCAGAATAAACATAAAAAACCGGGAAATCAAAATTTCTATAAAATATTGATATTAATAAATAATATAATATCAATTTATCACTGTGATATTATTTTTTAACGATATCATCCTTATTATTCATGCACCATGAAATACTGATATGATATAAACACGATCTCCGTCACGCTCACTTTTTTAATACTGACGTTAAAATCCCTCCTGCAAATAATAACGAAAACAGCTGCTGACAGAAACCCGCCGGTTCCGGAAGGCAGACCTTTTTTCGTAAAAATAAAATGTACTCATGTTGCGCCGGCGCTGTGGTATGACCGGTTTCCGGTCATACCCGCGCTTACATCAGGGATTCTTTATCAGCACACAAACCGGTTTCAGTTACGGGGTAAATGTAATGACCAATAAATACAATGTCAGTGAAAAACTCTTTGCGCTTGAGGCGTTCAGCAAGAAAACGCGCCAGGATTTGCATAAAATCCCTGAGCTGTCCGGTGAAGAATATAAAACCTCAAAATACTGCCGCGAACTGATGGAAAGCTTCGGCTACACCATCCGTCAGTTTGAGGGATACACCGGCTTTACCGCTGAACTGACCGTCAATCCGGCATACCGCCTGATTGCTTACCGCACCGACATCGACGGCCTGGAAATGCCGGACATGACCTGCAACGAGCACAGTTCCGTACACGAAGGCTGCGCCCACAACTGTGGTCACGACACCCATATGACCATCGCGCTGACTGCGGCAAAATACCTCAGCGAACACCGCGATGAACTGACACACAATGTCCGTTTTGTCTTCCAGATGGCGGAAGAAGATATGCGTGTGCCGGGTGCGGATAAAATGGTGGAAATGGGCTGCATGGACGGTGTGGATGAAGTCTACGGGCTGCATAACGACGCCGCGATTGAAACCGGCTGCATCCGTTTTAACGCGGGTGTGATGTCCTCTTACGGCTCCGCCTGGACGCTGGATGTACACGGTGTTTCCGCGCACGGCTCCACGCCGCACAAAGGGCTGGATGCTATCCGCGAAGCCACCCGTATCATTGATTACATGGATTATATCGTCGCCAAGAAAACCGATCCTTTCAGCCCGGCTGTTTTCGGCTGCGGTATGATCAACGGCGGTACCATCCCGAATGCGCTGGCTGATTATGTGCAGGCACGCGGCACCATCCGTTCTATGGATGAAGAAACCGATAAAATCTTAAAAGCCAGCTTTAAAGAGATTGTTGCCCGCAGTGAAGCCGGTGGTTTTAAAACCACACTGGAAGCCTGCGGTTACCCGGCCGTAATTAACCATCCGCAGGCAGCGGAAGTCATTAAAAACGCGGCAGCGGCCTTCTTACCGGCTGAAAATATTGACTCAAACGGTAAGCCGATGACCGGCAGTGAAGATTTCAGCTATATGATTAATGCCACCAAAGACAGATTAGGTGCCATGTATTTCCTCGGCAGCGGTAACAAAGCCAAAGGAATTAATAACTATCTGCATGCCAATCCGTATTTTGTTGATGACGATTGCCTGCTGATCGGTGCGCAAATCTTTATTAATATTGCCACCCGCTAAAAAAGATTACACACAGCAAACACAAAGCCCGGTAACAGACGTTACCGGGCTTTTTTTATCCGGAATACAAAGGAATCAGAGCTCAGGCAATGCGCGGTAAAGCCGGTCACGGGCTTTAGGATCAACCGGCAGCCACTGTTCCGGCTGGTGAATATAATTCAGGTCAAGATGCGGCGCATAACAGGAAATAAAGTCATACATATAATCCTTCAGATGTGTATGACGGCTGATACAAATATGGGTATAGCTCGGTTTCACCAGATTACCGATATTAATACAGCGCAGTGAGTCACTGTCTTCCGCCGGATCAAACGCCACGGTGGAAATAACACCGACACCCGCTCCGCGCTTCACATAGAATTTAATAATTTCCGTATCGACCGCGGTTAATACCACATTCGGCGTCAGGTGGTTCTGATAAAATACCTGATCCAGCTTGGAACGGCCGGTGAATCCGAATACATAGGTGATCAGCGGATAATGAGCCAGCTCCTGAATCGTCAGCTGCTCATTCTGTGCCAGCGGGTGATCGTGCGGTACAATCGCACTGCGGGACCACTGATAGCACGGCAGTGTCAGTAAATCGTCATACAGATGCAGGGATTCGGTGGCGATTGCAAAATCCACATCCCCGTTTTTCACCATTTCCGCCAGCTGTGCCGGAGCACCCTGATGGAAATGCAGCGAAATGTTCGGGTAACGCGCATTAAAGCGTTCAATCACTTTCGGTAATTTATAACGGATTTGCGTGTGGGTGGTGGCAATACGGAGATTCTGTTTTGTCGTGGTATCTTCGTGTGATACCAGACTTTTAATTTTATCAAACTGCGCCAGAATATCGCAGGCAACACGATGAACTTCTTCACCAATCGGACTGAGCGATAATAAGTTATTATTTTTCCGGTTGAATAAAGAAACGTTCAGTTCATCTTCAAGAATTTTAAGCTGCTTGCTCACTGTCGGCTGCGAGGTATACAGCTTCTCGGCGGCATTCGTGATATTAAAGTCACTCCTGACCACCTCAACAAAACTTTTGAGCTGATTAATGTTCATTGCTTATTTATCCAGTTATAAAACGGATTCAAAATATTAAAATTATTGATAAACAGGGTTATAAGAGTAATACAACATGCTGTGTATCAGGATGATAGCACAAGGCGGGTGATGAAGAAATAAACACGTCCCGCAAAAAGCGGTATCCGTTATTAGCAGGCTAATAACGGATTTTTGAGATGAGATTCAGTATCACTCAATATCACGAAATTACATCAGTTCAGATTCGACCGGCAAAATAACGGTTTCTGCTTTCCAGGATTCCCGTTCATTTCCGCTGTCGCGTTTACCCCGGCCTTCAATCTCGGTGAAGAACCAGCCAACCGGTACTTCAAAGATATCCGCAATACGGACTAAACAATCCACATCAACACGGTTTACACCACGTTCATAACGTGACATCTGCTGCTGACTGATTTCAATCATTTCAGCCAGTCTTGCTGCAGTAATGCCGTGATCTTTCCGTAACACCTGAATTTTTTGCCCGACGGCGCGTGCTATCGAGTTTTTTGCTTTGGTCATGTCGCTATCCCTCACATATGGCTGTGATAACCATCAGATTCCTCTCTGATGACTAACAAAAATATGCGTTTATTAAAGAAAGTGGACCAATTGATATTCACAAAGTTTTACTCTTTGTTGTTGTTTTAACTGCCGCATGTATGTACTTATGCAAACCAGCCTCGTACACATGTTGAAACACATATTACATATTCATTTACCAAATTGAAACCTACCGCTCCGGCACCTAACGAATTGTAAAAAAAAGAATTATTCGGTGTCCGAAAGAGTGATAACCCTATGTATTATAGTATATTTACCTTTTCTTTCACCCCCGTACCAGGTATAAACCACTAAAAATAAAATGACTCATTAGTGGTATAAAATAGTAATTATTTAGCTTTAATAGAGTAACAAACCACAATTAAATGGAAAAAAAACGATATATCTTGAAACATTTATATCTTTCTTAAATTGCTGTTGGCAGATATCACTGCATGATTTTCATATTCAGCAGATAACACCAAAGTTTATCTTATTATTACGTAAAGAAATCATTGAGGACTGTGATTATGCGTTAATTACATCAGATGTAATTATCAGGAAAACGCATACAGAAAATTGAGAAATCAGGTGAAACATACTGATAACATTGTCTGTTTTCTGAAACCACCCTATATATTGCTTAAATTTAAACCATTCACATTATAATTATGCTGATAATTTAAAATACATCGGATTGTGATACTAAACACGTTCCGTTTCACACAACAAAATATGTTGAAAAGCATCCGTTTAAGATGCCTTATTTCCGGGGTGATCTGCACTTCCGTTGATTTTTCAGAAAAAAATAGCATTGAACACTTTACGATACAGAGAAGTTAAATGCCAAATACACGATATTAATTAGTACAAAAACCCACTAATTTTACAAAAATTATGATTTATGCTAAATTAGGTGACCTCGTTTCAAAACAAAGGTGCTTTTTTTGGTTATTACAACACAATACTTTCCTATTCTTCCTGTCCTGTCTGCGGTTTCCTGTACCGTCTGCCGTTAGCGTCACATATTCAACAATCAATCTATTTAACGGGAAACATGAATACGGGAAAAAATACGTATTTATACTTACCAATTTAGTATTAAACATCTCCTGCTGCCGATGAATTCACTATCACACAAAAAGTCATTGCAGATTTGAGTGAAATCTCAGTTACGTGAATCCCCGTCATAAAACAAAAGGATACAACGATGAGACGCAAGAAAACAAAACAAAAACCTTTAAATATCAATGATATTACTATCATTGATGATGGAAAATTAAAGAAAGCCATCACCGCTGCCTCACTGGGTAATGCCATGGAGTGGTTTGATTTCGGGGTCTACGGCTTCCTGGCGTATGTGCTGGGTCAGGTCTTCTTCCCTTCCGCCTCCCCGGGCATACAGATGATCGCGGCGTTAGCGACGTTCTCCGTACCGTTTTTGGTACGTCCGCTGGGCGGGGTCTTTTTCGGCATTATGGGCGACAAATTCGGCCGCCAGAAAGTGCTTTCCGTCACCATCATTATTATGGCTGTCAGTACCTTCTGTATCGGTCTCATCCCGTCTTATGAAAGTATCGGGATCTGGGCACCGGTGCTGTTACTGCTGGCAAAACTGGCTCAGGGTTTCTCCGTGGGCGGTGAGTATTCCGGTGCAGCTATCTTTGTAGCGGAATATTCACCGGATCGTAAACGCGGATTTATGGGCAGCTGGCTGGACTTCGGCTCGATTGCCGGTTTCGTCTGCGGTGCCGGTGTGGTGGTGCTGATCTCCAGTATTCTCGGTGAGGAAACCTTCCGTGAATGGGGCTGGCGTATCCCGTTCTTCCTGGCGCTGCCGCTGGGCGTTATCGGCCTGTATCTGCGTCATGCCCTGGAGGAAACACCGGCTTTCCAGCAGCATGTTGAGGATATGAAAAATGCCAACCCGGAAACCGGCGAAGATAAGCCCCGCGTTTCACTGCGCAGCATTGCCTCACAGTACGGTAAGGGTCTGATGATTTGTGTCGGGCTGGTGATTGCCACCAACGTCACTTATTACATGCTGCTGACCTATATGCCGAGTTATCTGTCGCATAACCTGAATTACAGTGCGGATCACGGTGTGCTGATTATTATCGCGATTATGATTGGCATGCTGTTCGTACAGCCTCTGATCGGGATGATGAGTGACCGCATCGGCCGTAAACCGTTTGTCCTCGCGGGCAGTATCGGGTTATTTGTGCTGGCCATTCCGGCATTTATGCTGATTAACAGTGGTGTCATCGGCCTGATTTTCTTAGGCTTACTGATCCTGGCGGTGCTGCTTAACTGCTTTACCGGTGTGATGGCCTCTATTTTACCGGCCATTTTCCCGACAAAAATCCGTTACAGTGCACTGGCTATCTCATTCAATATCTCAGTGCTGATTGCCGGTGCCACCCCGACCGCCGCCGCCTGGCTGGTCGAGGCGACCAATAATCTGTATATGCCGGCCTATTATCTGATGGTGATTGCCGTTATCGGGATGATTACTGCGATTGTGATGAAAGAAACCGCCAATAAGCCATTACGCGGCGCCACACCGGCCGCATCTGACCGCGCGGAAGCCAAAGAGATTTTGCTCGAGCATTACGATAATATCGAACACAAGATTGAGGCGATTGATGAGGAGATTGCCGCGTTGCAGAAACGCCGTCAGTCACTGATTGATCAGCACCCTAAACTGGACTGATGTCCTGCTCAGGCCCGCCTCTCCGGATGCGGGCCCTTTTATTGTTTATGCGGGAGGTAAAGTTATGACGGATTCAGCACCGGCCGTTGTCTGGCTGCAGCACGATCTGCGGCTGACAGATAACACGGCGCTTTACGCCGCCTGTCAGGCACACCGGCAGGTAAAACTGATTTTTACACTCACGCCGGGACAGTGGGAGCAGCACACTATGTCCCCGTCACAGCAGGCGCTGATTTTCTGTCAGCTGCACGCGCTGAACACATCCGCAGCCGCACTCGGGATCACCCTGCATGTGCAGCCGTGCCATACCTTTGAGGATGCCGCTGACTGGCTGGCCGCGTGGTGCCGCGAACATCGTATCCCCGCTGTCTATGTCAATAAACAGTACGGGCTGAATGAACAGCGCCGTGATGCCCGCTTTGCCGCGCGTCTGCCGGACACCTGCCGCTTTTATGCCTTTGATGACAGTGTCCTGCTGCCGCCGGGCAGTGTGAGCACACAACAAGGCGGACTCTACAAAGTGTTCACCCCGTTCCGGCGCGCATTTCTCACCGCACTGATGCAGACCACCGTCCGCGTGCTGCCGGTACCGGAGGCCAAAGGCCAGCCGGTCTCCCCGGCACCGCTTAATCTGCCGCAGCAGGAGCATGCCCTCTTCCCTTCCGGAGAAGAGGCCGCACTGCAGCGGCTGGCGGATTTTTGTCAGAAACAGGCTGCGGATTACAAAACAGAACGGGATTTTCCGGCGATTGACGGCACCAGCCGCATCTCCGCGTATCTCGCTACCGGAATTTTGTCCCCCCGCCAGTGCCTGAGCCGTCTGCGCCTGCATTTCCCGATGGTCGCTGATGAGCCGGAAAGCGGCGCTTATACCTGGCTCAGTGAGCTTATCTGGCGGGAATTTTATCTGCATCAGCTGGCACAGTACCCGGATATCAGCCGTCACCGCCCGATGCAGCGCTGGACAGAGTCCATTATCTGGTCACCGGATAACAGCGGGCTGCTTGCCTGGCAGCAGGGTAAAACCGGGTTCCCGCTGGTCGATGCGGCCATGCGCCAGCTGAATGAAACCGGCTGGATGCATAACCGCCTGCGGATGATCACGGCCAGTTTTCTGGTCAAGGATTTACTGACTGACTGGCGGCGCGGCGAGCACTATTTTATGTCACAGCTGATTGACGGTGAATTTGCCGCCAATAACGGCGGCTGGCAGTGGGCAGCCTCCACCGGTCATGATTCGGTGCCGTATTTCCGGATTTTCAACCCGGTCACGCAGGGAAAACGGTTTGATCCGGACGGCAGCTTTATCCGCCGCTGGCTGCCGGAGCTGGCAGAAGTACCTGCGAAATACATTCATACACCCCATGAATGGGCGGAGAAAAATCAGCGTGAGATTGATTATCCGAAACCGGTGGTGGATCACCGGATGGCGAGGATCCGCGCTATCGATGCTTACGAAACCGCCCGCCGGACCGCTGCCGGCGGGGATGATAATCCGTATTAATCTGTTTTGTCTGCTGACCGGCGCACAGTGCTGTAGGTCAGCAGATGCTCCAGATTATAGTAACGGGCTTTATTCAGTACGGTGGTGTGAGACATCCCGATTTCACGGGACACTTTGCGGGCCGAACCGTAGCGGCGCAGATAATCTTCCAGCAGGCTTTTTTCCTGCCGCGCAAGAGACTCTTTCAGGTTGATATCTTCCTGCACCGGCAATACCGCAGGGGGTATTTCCGTTTTCGGTACCGGCTGCGGCCTGAGCACCGGAGAGGCCATCACTTCCTCATGGGGCAGCCACAGATCCCCGACGGTAATTTCCCGGCCGGAAGCCAGATGGATGGCCCGCAAAATCACGTTTTGCAGTTCCCGCACGTTACCCGGCCAGGAATAGGCCATTAACTGGTGATATGCATCCTGGGACAGACTGAGCTGTTTATTCAGCTCTGTCGTGTATTTGCTGATAAAGCGCTGCAGTAACAGCGGGATATCCGTCTTCCGCTCTTTCAGCGGCGGGATATTAATCGGGATCACGTTGATCCGGTAATAGAGATCTTCACGGAACGATTTGTTCTCGATCATCTCTTCCAGATTCCGGTTGGTGGCGACAATGATCCGCACATCCACCGGGATCTCTTTGTGCCCGCCGACGCGGCGGATCACGCCTTCCTGTAATACCCGCAGTAATTTACTTTGCAGGATAAGGGAAAGCTCGCCGAATTCATCCAGAAACACGGTGCCGTGGTTGGCGGATTCAAACAACCCCATCTTTCCGCCCTTGCTGGCGCCGCTGAACGCGCCGCCCTCATAACCGAACAGCTCACTTTCAATCAGGTTTTCCGGCAGTGCCGCACAGTTAATCGGCGCAAACGGGTGAGCGCTGCGGTCGCTGGCGTTATGAATGGCGCGGGCAAACAGCTCTTTACCGGTACCGGTTTCACCGCGGATCAGTACCGTATACGGGCTTATTGAGATTTTTTTAGCGAAATCAATCAGGTTCATCATGATTTCGCTTTCACAGATAATGTCATCAAAGCTGAACGGCAGGCTTTTATTCACCGAAGACGCCATTTGCTGCACTGAGCGCAGACTCTTGAAGGTGATAACCGCCCCCATCACCTGAGACTCTTCACTCAGAATCGGACGGCCGGAGCAGATATAGTACAACTCCCCTTTCGGCGTACTGGTGACCATCTGATAGTGATCGAAACTGTTGCCGCCGAGCAGTTTGGTGAGCACCGACTGGTTTTTGCCGCTGAGAATTTTGCTGATATTGACGCCGACAATATTTTCCCGTGAGATCGAGAAAAAGTCTTCCGCCACTTTGTTGAAGTAGTTGATATTACCCTGATTATTGATACCGATAATGCCGTCCGTGGTGGATTCCAGAATCGCCTGTAATTCTTTTTCTTTACGCTCGTAGGGCTGTAATTTGGAACGGGTGACACTGATAACATCAGGATTAAGCAGGAGTTTGCTCAGCAGCAGCTTAACATCCCGCTCGCACTCCGTATTGAATTTGACATAAATTTTGCACGGAAAGACTTCCATGGAATTAATGCTGATTTCGGAGGCCGAAAATTCATTGATGACTTCTTCCACCATGGCGACGCGGTCAATGGTATTAATTAACCATCTATATGCAGACATGTGATTAGTCACTCCCGGTTAGTGTATGTAGTGCTCATTTTTCACCCACCCGACCAGGGTTAACCCATCTTAGGTAATCACTGAGAGGTGAACAAAGGGTGAAATACAACAAAATAGTGCGCAATAAAAAAACCATATGATAAGTAGCCTTATCATACAGAGTGTAATTGTTATTTTGGGTTTTGTTACGTTACTTACTATAAACAAGTTCAGTCGGCTTGTACCCGCCAGATATCTCAATTCTATGAAAAAAAGTCCGCAGATTGTCAGGTTTACACCTGCATTTATTGGAGTGGCAAATCATTAAACGCGCGGTAATTAATGGAATTGATTATTCATGGCTTTGATCATTATCAACCGCCGGACGTATCGATTCAGGAAAAAATTTAAAAAGAGATCTGGATCACCCTTCCCTTTTGGGGCTATAATGTGACGCAAGTCCGGTTTTATCCCTCAATGTGATTAACCTCACTATCAGAAAGTGGCAACTTACTGTCAACTTTCTTTCCACTTTGTCATTTTTACTTACAGTCCGCTTTCCACTTCCTCCGCACTGACTTTGTCTAATCTATACCTTAAAATTATTTATCTCTTTTAATTCAATGTGTTATAAAAATAACTCCTGAGTTGGCACGGCTATTGCTTTTATTACTGCAACAACAACACATGTTGGCATAATAAAAAATTATTCTTTGGAGGATTTATGCACGATTATACGAATAAAGGTTATGACACTAAGATTGTTCACGCTGGCCAGCAGGCTGATCCACTGACTGGTGCGTTATCAACCCCAATCTATCAGACCTCTACATTCGTCTTCGACAGCGCAGCACAAGGGGCAGCACGTTTCGCATTAGAAGAAGAAGGTTATATCTACTCACGTTTAGGTAACCCTACTAACGCAGCATTAGAAGAAAAAATGCGTGTACTGGAAAACGGCGAAGCAGCTCTGGCGACTTCTTCCGGTATCGCAGCTATCTCTACCACTATCCTGACTATGTGCGGCCAGGGCGACCATATCGTTGCTTCTGACACTCTGTACGGCTGTACTTATGCTCTGCTGTCTCACACCCTGCCTAAATTCGGTATCGAAGTCACTTTCGTTCGTGCAAATGACCCTGCGAACATCAAAGCGGCGATGAAACCAAACACCAAAATGGTTTACGTCGAAACTCCGGCTAACCCGACTCTGGCAATGATCGACCTCGAAGCAGCGGCAAATGTTGCTCACGAAGGCGGCGCAATGCTGGTTGTGGATAACACCTTCATGTCTCCGTACTGCCAGCGTCCTCTGGAATTAGGTGCAGACATCGTGGTTCACAGTGTGACCAAATACATCAACGGCCACGGCGACGTTATCGGTGGTGTGATTGTCGGTCCTGCTGACTTCCTGGTTCCTGCCCGTCTGGTTGGTGTTAAAGACATCACCGGTGGTGTAATGAGCCCGTTCAACGCATGGTTAACCCTGCGCGGTCTGAAAACACTGCACGTCCGTATGGAACGTCACTGCTCTAACGCAATGAAAGTGGCTAA
This sequence comes from Morganella sp. HSTU-ASny43, assembly GCF_022819185.1. Lineage (NCBI taxonomy): Bacteria > Pseudomonadati > Pseudomonadota > Gammaproteobacteria > Enterobacterales > Morganellaceae > Morganella > Morganella sp. HSTU-ASny43. The sequence goes on along the minus strand of NZ_WSPG01000025.1, from coordinate 7,116 downwards.
ATATCTGGAATCTAACCCGAACGTAGAAGCAGTATTCTACCCTGGTCTGCCGTCTCACCCGCAGCACGAGTTAGCGAAAAAACAGATGAGCAACTTCGGCGGTATGATCAGCTTTGAAATCAAAGGCGGTATCGAAGCAGGCCGTAAAGTGATGGACTCTGTTGAGTTATGCATGCTGGCAGTAAGCCTGGGCGATACTGAAACTCTGATTCAGCACCCTGCATCAATGACTCACTCTCCGGTTCCGGCTGAAGAGCGTCTGAAAGCAGGTATCACCGATGGTCTGATTCGTATCTCTGTCGGTCTGGAAACACCTGAAGACATCATTGCTGACCTGGAACAGGCTATTGCGAAAGCAGTTGCTTAAGACCAGAGCGGAAAATTAAGTCCTGCAGTATGTACTCACCTCATTTGCCGTTAACACACAGACGGGGTGAGTACACGAAGCACGCGGAAAAATTCATTGAGAGCCACTCTGAATTCTCTCCGGCGTGCTTTTTAAGTATTTAACAGGTTATTTTTAGCGGTAATAAAAAGAACAACGCAGTGCTGAAATTTTTTAGAAACCATAATCACAATAAATTATTATGAAAACCAAGGGGGCTTAGTATGGCGGACATGACCTCAACCGAGAATTCCGCGAAAGCGCTGGGCAAAATACCATTTACAATGTATGACGCCGGCTGGGTAGTACTTTGTATTGGTATGGCGATCGGTGCCGGTACCGTTGTAATGCCGATTCAGATCGGTCTGAAAGGTATTTGGGTATTTATTTTAGCTTTCATGATTGCGTATCCGGCAACCTATATGTTGCAGAAGCTGTACATGAATACGCTGTCTGAAAGTGAAGAATGTGAAGACTACACAAACATAATCACACAGTATCTGGGCAGTAACTGGGGTGTGGCGCTGGGAGTTATTTACTTCCTGATGCTTATCCACGGTATCTTTATTTACTCTCTCTCTGTTATTTTCGACAGTGCCTCTTATCTCCATACGTTTGGTGTTACAGAGGGTGTGCTTTCAAGCTCACTGATCTATCGTGTGGCTGTCTTTGCCGCGCTGATTTTCATTGCCTCCAAGGGCGAGAAACTGCTGTTTAAAATCTCCGGTCCGATGGTTATCGTCAAAGTCGGTATCATTGTATCGCTGGGTCTGGTGATGATCCCTCACTGGGATTTCAATAACATCACTGCATTCCCGCCGATTGGTGACTTTACCCGTGACGTGCTGCTGACTGTACCGTTTGCGTTCTTCTCTGCGGTCTTCGTTCAGATTCTGAACCCGATGAACATCGCGTACCGTAAACTGGAATCAGACAAACGTGTTGCCACCTACCGTGCTATCCGCGCTCACCGCGTGGCCTATATCACCCTGGTGACAATCATCCTGTTCTTCTCATTCTCCTTTACGTTCTCTATCAGTCATGAGCAGGCCGTATCCGCGTTTGAACAGAACATTTCTGCACTGGCTATTGCTGCTCAGGTTATCCCGGGCGCGGTCGTGAGTGTGATGACCACCGTTCTGAACATCTTTGCAGTTCTGACAGCATTCTTCGGTATCTATCTGGGCTTCCAGGAATCAGTGAAAGGCCTTGCGGTTAACATCCTTTCCCGCTTCATGGATAAAGAGAAAATCAACCACACCGTATTAAACATCTGTATCTCTGTCTTCATCGTTGCATTACTGACTGCATGGGTGTCAACAGGGTTCTCCGTGGTTGTCTTCTTCCAGATTGGTAGTCCGTTATACGCTATCGTTTCCTGCTTAATTCCTGTTTACCTGGTATTCCGTGTCGCGAAACTGAAAAAATTCAAAGACTGGAAAGCCTGGTGTGTTATGGGCTTCGGTATCCTGCTGCTCATCGCACCGTTCTTCAAATACCTTGAGTGACGGGTAAGAGAAAACAGGCCATCCGTCGGTGTCCCGCACTGACTGAAATAAAGTAAAACCCGGAACCGGTCACAGCACCGGTTCCGGAAAGTTAAAAAACTCAGCACCGCAGTCTGAATAAAAAAACCTCTGTCCTTCTGACCAATATATTATTAAGTTCCTTGATTGGTTAGCATGTTGCGGGAGATATTATCTCCCGCTTTTTTTCGCCTGAAATTTGTCCCGGTGCTGCTCTGTCATCTGTATTACAGTTTTATTTCTGCCGGATGGCGGGCACGGCAAACCCGTACAGTAATCCGCAAATCAGCTGTACTGGTCTGTCTTTTTTATTTAAAAGCGGAAATTATGGTGATTAAAAATCGCGCGGGGAAATAATACTGTCCGCAATAAGGCTCATCCGGATTTCCTGAATATCCCCTTCTTCATTTTCATAAAGAATGTCATCCAGCCCGGTGCCGGTCATATTCATTTCCTCAAAGAAACGACCCGAAGTGAGTTTAAAGGCCAGACTGACACGCAACAACGTATCCACATCAATACGGTTTACCCCCCGCTCATAACGCGAGAGCTGCTGCTGGCTAATCCCTATTCTGTGTGCCAGCTGCTTTGTGGTTAAACCTGCATTGGTCCGGTATTGTCTGATAACCTGTCCGATAGCTTCGGATATCGCATATTTCTTCATCATTAATCAATAACCCTATAAAGACCATCACTAAAATTCCTTATTTAGCTCACTGATCATAGAAAAAACACTTAAAACTATAAGTAGTTTATCGTACATAGGGCCATTTTTGAAAAACCAAAGGTTATGCTGTTTGTGAGTACATGAGGGGGTAAATGAGACTGAATGTTTCGATATATTTCGCCTTTAAAATCATAGTGTAACGAAATAATATTACAAAATATTAATCGATTGAAAGTACAATGAATTAGTAGAATAAGTGTTACATACCAAATAATTAGAAAAAAAATATGTTTTCACTCCATTCAAATACAAATTCCGAGTTTTTACAGGATGTGAAAAAGTGTGTTTGATCCCACACATCGGATTTCAGCATAATAGGTTGATGACTCATCCTAATATGAACAGCAAACCGCAGTTAATAAATTAAATTAATGTAAATATTTTACACGAAAAATTAACTTAATTCGAATTTTGTCAGAAACACAGAAACCGGCACAAAAAAGCCGGTGACAGTTACCCTGCCACCGGCTGAATATCCGCCTGTTATTTCACCGGATTACAGACGTTCAATCACCATCGCGATCCCCTGCCCGCCACCGATACAGAGTGTCGCCAGACCGGTGGTTTTATTCTGAGCCTGTAATGCATGCAGCAGTGTCACCAGGATACGGGCACCACTCGCACCAATCGGGTGACCCAGGGCAATCGCCCCGCCGTTGATGTTTACTTTGTCAGGATCAAAACCCAGGTCACGGCCGACCGCGAGAAATTGGGAGGCAAATGCTTCGTTGGCTTCGATAAGATCGATATCCTTCAGTGACAGCCCCGTTTTCTCCAGCACTTTCCGCGTGGCCGGAACCGGCCCCAGCCCCATCATCGACGGTGAAACCCCGCCGGAGGCATAACCCCGGATGCGGGCAAGCGGTGTCAGTCCCAGTGATTTAGCACGGGTTTCCGTCATCAGCATCAGAGCTGCCGCACCGTCATTGATACCGGAGGCATTACCGGCAGTCACCGTTCCCGCTTTATCAAAGGCCGGGCGCAGTTTCGCCAGCCCTTCTGCCGTTGATCCGGCTTTCGGGAATTCATCGGTATCCACCACGATATCCCCTTTACGGCTTTTCACCGTCACCAGCACGATTTCAGCCTTAAAGGCGCCGCGCTCAATCGCGCTGACGGCTTTCTGCTGTGATGACAGTGCCAGTGCATCCTGCTCTTCGCGGGTCAGGTTATAGGCTTTGGCGATGTTCTCCGCTGTGATCCCCATGTGATAGTTATTCTCGGCACATAACAGCCCGTCACGCAGAATCACATCATGCACTGCACCGTCGCCCAGGCGGTAACCCCAGCGGGCACGGCTGTCGAGCAGATACGGCGCCTGACTCATATTTTCCGTGCCGCCCGCGATAATAATGTCCGCGTCACCGCTGCTGATCGCCTGTGCGCCCAGCGCAACACTCTTCAGGCCGGAGCCGCACACTTTATTGACGGTGAAAGCACAGGCGCTTTCCGGTATACCGCTGCGCAGCAGGATCTGGCGCGCAGGGTTCTGTCCGAGTCCGGCCTGTAGCACGTTCCCCATAATCACTTCATCCACCAGCCCCGGTTCCAGCTGCGTTTTTTTCAGTAACGCGCTGACCACTGCCGAGCCGAGTTCCACGGCACTGACACCCGCCAGTGCGCCGTTAAAGTTGCCGATTGCGGTACGCACGGCACTGACAATAACGATATTTTCCATTGCGAAATCCTTACTGTTTAGTATCTGTCAGAAGAAAGCGAGGCCGATAATGAAAATCGGTGCCGAGAGCAGCAGGGCGGTGATGCAGTACCCCATAATGTCCCTGACCCCCAGCCCGGCGATCGCCAGTGCAGGAAGCGCCCAGAACGGCTGCGCCATGTTCATCCACTGTTCACCGTAGGCAATCGCCATCACGGACTTACCGAGATCAGCCCCCAGCGCCTGGGCAGCCGGAATAACAAACGGCCCCTGAATCACCCAGTGACCGCCGCCTGACGGCACGGCAAAGTTGATCAGCGCAGAGCTGAAGAACGTCATCAGCGGGAAGGTTTCTTTGTTGGCGACGTTGATAAAGAATTCAGTGATAAGCCCGCCCAGTCCGGAGCCTTCCATCATGAGCTGGATACCGGCATAGAACGGGAACTGCACGAGGATCCCGGCGGTACTGCGGGCGGCGGCACTGACGGCACGCATATACGCCATAGGGGTTTTATGCAGCAGCAGACCGGTCAGCAGGAAAATCATATTCACGGTGTTAATGGTGATGTTGAAACCGTTTTTGATGAAATACATGCCGAGGAACGTGAAGCCCAGAATCCCGATAATCCATGCGATAAGGCGGCTTTCTTCCATCCGGAGAGAAACCGGCGCGTCTTCCGGTAATTTTTTCTGGAAATCCGGCTCTTCTTCGAGCAGCGCAGGGTCGATCATCATGATGTCGTCTTTGCGCGGCATCATCATGCGGGTGACAAACGGCATCACCAGAATCAGTGTCAGGGTGATAAACAGGTTATACCCGGTGAACATGGTCTGGCTGACAGGAATAAGCCCGGCGATATGCTCGACAGGGTTACCCGGTGTGGCGGCCAGCAGCGGCATAGAGCCGGAGAAACCGCCACCCCAGGTCATAAACCCGATATAGGCACAGGCGATCAGCAGCGGGTAGTCAGAGCCCGGTACACGGCGGGCCACTTCGCGGGCAAACATCGCCCCGACCACCAGCCCGAATCCCCAGTTAATGACACAGGCAACCGAGCCGAAAAACGTCACCAGCATCACACCCTGAACCGGGGTTTTTGCCAGTGAGGCAGTCAGCCGCAGAATACGTTTAACCGGCGGGGAGCTGGCCAGCGCGTGACCGGTCACGATGATCAGCGCCATCTGCATCCCGAACGCCAGCAGGTTCCAGAATCCGTTTCCCCATAAGTTCACCAGATCCATTGGTGTGCTTGGTGTGAGTGCCAGCGCGATGATAAACGTCAGCATGGTCAGCAGCATTGCGAAGATCAGCGGATCCGGCAGATAGCGGCTCACCACACGGGTCATGACTCGTGAGATGCGTCCTATCATACGGCTTCCCCCGCAGTCACCAGCGGCATTTCACAGACATCCGGTGACACAATAAAATGCGCTGCGGTTTTTTCGCGGATGGTATCGATATCCGTACCCGGCGCGTATTCGCACAAAATCATCTGATCGTTTTCAAAGCGGAATAACGCCAGTTCCGTCACCAGTACATCCACCGCTTTTACGGCGGTCAGCGGCATGGTGCACTCCGGCAGGATTTTGGCGGAACCGTCTTTTGCACAGTGCTCCATGGCTATGATCACTTTGCGCGCACCGGTCACGAGATCCATCGCACCGCCCATACCCGGCACCATTTTGCCCGGTACCACCCAGTTGGCGAGGTTTGCCTGTTCATCCACCTGTAAGCCGCCCAGTACGCTGGCATCCACATGACCGCCGCGGATCAGCGCGAAAGAGAAGGCGCTGTCAAACATCGACGCGCCCGGCAGAATACCGCACGGCTGACCGCCTGCATTGACCAGATTCTTATCCGGCGTTGTTACCGGCCCGAGACCGAGAAAACCGTTTTCTGACTGTAATGTGATATGCACGCCTTCCGGCAGATAGTTCGCCACCTGTGTCGGCAGCCCGATCCCGAGGTTCACCACATCACCGTCATTCAGTTCAAGTGCCACACGGCGGGCGATTAATTCTTTTGCATTCATGATGTTTTCCTTATTCTGCAATCAGCCAGTCAATAATTGCCCCTGGTGTGGCAACACAATCCGGGTCGATATCCCCCACCGCGACCATTTCGTCCGGTTCGGCAATGGTGATATCCGCCGCCAGCGCCATCAGCGGGTTAAAGTTGCGGGCACTGAGGTCATAGGTGAGGTTGCCGAGCGGGTCGGCTTTTTGTGCCTGAATCAGCGCCAGATCAGCGCGGAGGGGAAGTTCAAGGAGGTAATCACGGCCATCGAGGGTAATTTTCTGTTTGCCTTCTTCCACGACCGTACCGACACCGGTCGGGGTGAGGAATCCGCCCAGTCCGGCACCGCCGCAGCGGATTTGCTCTGCCAGCGTGCCCTGCGGGATCAGCTGTACTTCCATTTCACCGGCGATCATGCGCCGCCCGGTTTCCGGGTTTGTCCCGATGTGGGAAGCGATGACTTTTTTCACCCGTCCGTTGACAATCAGCGGGCCCAGGCCGGTATCCACGAATGCGGTATCATTGGCGATAATGGTTAACTCTTTGACGCCGGATTCTAATAATTCAGTCATTAAACGCGGCGGTGTACCAACGCCCATAAATCCGCCGACCATAATTGTCATGCCGTCACGAAAAAATTCACCGGCTTTTTTCACCGTTATTTGTTTATTCTTCATAGCACTTCCCTTTTATAAAAAAATATAGACACAAAGGTAATAGCAAGCGCTATGCCAATAATAAAACCTGTATTTTGTTATATTTACATCACTCTAACTTACTGATATATATTGCTTTAAATATTAT
>NZ_WSPG01000024.1:0-62882 GCF_022819185.1 Morganella sp. HSTU-ASny43 | reverse complement strand
TTATTTTTTCTTTATGATTATTGATTGCAACAATTAAGAATAATTATCATTAGCGATATTAACAACGTAAAATCAAGCACTCAGAATGCTCCCGGTAATGATTATCGGCACATTCACAGGGAACTTTAATTATTTTCAACTTTATTTTAAGTGCAGCAGGATAACTATCGGAATAGACTGATAACGAATGTAATTATTTATATGGCGATTATTTCAGGTGGGAAAAAAGCAGCGGGCAGCGTTGCGGCTGCCCGGGCAGGATCAGTTTTTGTTCTGTTTATGGAAAGCCAGACGTTCTTCAAAATAGGCTTTCAGGTGAGATGCCAGCCCGTGGATTTTGTCATCCAGCTGACGAACCAGAAATTCATCGCTGTTCATATCATCAACCCGCTGCATCGCGAGGTCATCAACATATACTTTTTCTTCCTGGGTCAGTTGTGCCATTGTCTGTCTCTCTGAATATAGTGTGAATATGGTATGTTATCACGATTTTAACGGATAACACGCAGGTGTCACGATGGATGAAAAACAACTTTATCATTATGCCATATGGCTGCTGGGACGGCGGGAATATGCCGGCGCGGAACTGACCCGCAAACTGAAACGGAAAATTGCTGAAAAGCAGGAAACCTCCCCGACGGAAGAGCATGTTCTGCCACGGGTGATGGCGCGGCTGACAGACTCACAGTATCTGGATGATACCCGCAGTATCGCGCTGTTTTTTCAGGCCGGTGTGAGAAAACTGCACGGACCGGTGCGGATCCGTCAGGAATTACGTCAGAAAGGGTTTGGCGGTGAATTGATTGATGCGGTTTTTTCCGCGCAGGAGACCGACTGGTTTGAGCAGGCCCGTGAGGCAAAAATGAAGAAATTCGGGGAAAGCAGCCCGGCAGACTATAAAGAGAAGCAAAAACAGATGCGTTACCTGATGTACCGGGGTTTCACATCTGATCAGATTTATGAACTGTACTGACGTGCAGGCATTATTTATTTTTATTCAGTGCCTGTTGTATGGCGTCATGGTAACGGTGATACAGAAAATCCGTATTGAGCCCCGCCTGCTGCATCTGTAATGCCAGCAACCGTAACCGCTTGTTTGTCTGCTCATATTCTGCGCTGTCCGGCGGCAGAGCGGACAATAATTCCGCCAGTGAAACCGCCTCCTGCCGGGCCAGTAATGCCGGGGGAAGATATCCTGCATTTTTCAGCAACCGGTAGCCCACCCGCAGTTCAGGGGGAACATGGCTGTCATCATCCAGTGTGAGCGGCTTACCTTCTCCTGCCAGTCCCTGTAATTCTCCGCTTTCAAGCGCCGCCTGAATATGGCGCTCAGCCAGTGTGTCAAAAATCGTCATGCTGCGTCCGTTTCCCCTGTTACCTGTTGTCACTTCCTTATTATAACAGAGCCTGATTTTGCCGTATAAATAACCTTTTTTATGCATAAATGCACTATTTACCGCTGCATAATAACTGAATCAAATTCAGGTCTGTAATGCATGAAAATGCATTTTCTGGTGAAGGGACATTTGTTTTAGGTACGATCTGAGTAGTACCTGCTGTTTGTATCGTTATACGTATTAAATGCGTATTTGATCGTGGGGAAGTGCTCTTCTGCGTTTCTCCTGCACTGCTATTTTTCACTGCTATTTTTGGTTATATGACGAAAATAGTGTGCTTAACCGCTTAAATAAGGCAAAGCTCTTACTTTAAACACTTCAAATAAGTAATTTAGCTTAATGATAACGGAGGTGCCTTCCCGCTGGCAGCGCTTTTTTGTTATTTTTTTGTTTTATTTGTGTTTGTTAATTGATCGGCAGTTTACTGTGATTTGTATCACGAAAGCTGCTTGTGAGTTAAAGTCTGTACGCGTTTAATACGTAAAATGAGCTATTTGTGCTTTTTGTAAAAAATAATCCAAAAAAAGCTAAAGTTTTTTAAATTCATATTTCATGAATAAAAATTCACGTAATAATGTAACGGAAGTATGCATTACGTTATGTTTGGAAACAAATTGAATGAATTATACATTGCAAAATGATTAGTTAATAAATCCAAAAATAAATCTTATTATAAATTAAGTATTCGATTATTTTAGTTATTGACACATTAAATGTCAGTGAGTGGCTGTATTCTGGTGAGGGAAATCAAAAAAATAATCAGTACTACCTATAAGTAATTACGCGTCCAATTTGTAATTTTGTGGTTATTTATCTTTTTATGATCATTTTGTAGTGAATTTCGCTTAGGATGATTCCTAAAACCGCTATAGACATTCGAAATCCCCTCTCTATAATACGCCGCCGATTCAACCATAAGTAAAATTTTCTGAGTCCGGATACAGGGCAATTCAGGTGAACGTTAAATAAATTAATTAAATAACCCAATTACGCTGATAACCGTCAGCCGCTCAGGTGACGGCACATTTTTTTCTGTGATGCATTAAATGCGTCAGGGTTTTCTGCACCTGGAATTTCCTTATTCACGTCCTTCAATTTTGAGAAAAATAAACAATGAATAAAATATTCAAAGTCGTAAAAAATCAACGGACAGGGAATTCTGTTGTCGCATCTGAATTCGCAAAGGGTGCAAAGAAAGGAAAAAAACTGGCGCTGTTATCACTGGCAATGCTGATGGGCTGCGGGCTGAGCGTGTCTGCACCAGCAGCTGATCCTGCGGGCCAGTGGTTAGAAACTGAGTATCGCCCTGCGCAATATGACAGCACAACTAAAACGTGGGTAAATAATTCAAACGAAAAAGAACAATCCCGGGTTATTAATGACGGCAGCGTTAAAGATCTTAATTTAAATAATGAAAAGACGAAATTCACCAATAATCTTGATTATCATGAAACCTGGTTTTCATTGCAGGAATTATGGGCGAAAAACACGGATGCAAATAAGGTTATTTCGATTACCGAATACCGTGATGGACAGCCGCTTCCGGGGAACGCTTCCCTGAATGCGATTGAAGACTGGCAGGTCCCGGACAACCCGTCAGCGATGGAAGAAATTACCTGGAAGAAGGAAGACGGGGAAATCGCCGTCATGCAGGCCTACAACACCGATGCCTTCAAAAAAAACATCGATCCGCAGCTGGGTGTGTATCTGCTGGAAAAACAGCCGGAATTATCCCCGTTCTATCATCTGACACTGGCAGAAGTTAAAGACGGTACGCTGAATATGACAGCGGCTGACAATGTTGACTGGAATATCAATTACATCAAAGACAGTTCACTGTTTGTGGCGGCCGCAGACAGCGGAAAATCCGCGACTATTGATACCACCAGCAAACTTCACGTTACGTTCGGTGAAGCTTACGGCATGTATTTATCTTCCGGTGAATACAAATACACCTTCCAGCCGCAGAATGAACTGGTTGAGAGTGTCGCTATCCCAAAAGAGCTGAACGGGTTCACATCGAAAGGAAAAACGTATGCCCTTGGTGACACTTTTGCCATCGGCAATGCACAGGGACTGGCGGCGTATAACGCGTTACTGATTGACGCAGTAACACATAACGTATTACCCGGGGCGGAATACAAAGCGCTGATTGAAGCGACGGTTGTCCCGCGTCCGCAGGATAAAGATTATTTTGACGTTAATATCGACCTGAAAGGTCTGGAAGATAAAGATATCCGTCTGAATGACGCCATTACCGCCAATATCGGAAAACGCTCCATTTTTGAGGCCGCCGGTGACGGCAGTGTGCTGAATATTAAAGACGGTGCGGATATCCGTGGTGAAACTTCATCAAATTCAGGTCGTTATCGTGCGTACCATATTTTTGCGCATGATGGCGCAAAAGTATTCCATGATGCCACAACCTCTGTGCCGAATTACAAAGGGCAGAATGCGTTAATCGACAATGCGGAATTTACCAACCGCGGTACGTTACTGCTGGGCGACGGTAAAACCCGCATCTACGGTGATCAGGTCACCGGTGAAAATGCACACTATACCAACCTTGGTACCATTGCCGTTGAAGCCTTCAACCTCGTCAATAATGATCCGACAGATAAAGATGTAATTGCCAACACCGGTGTGACTGCATCCGGCGGTTCTCTGGTCACCAACGAAAAGGGCGGCAAACTGCTGCTGGGGCAGAAAGGGATCGGCAAAAATGAAGGAACCGTGACCGGCGTGCAGGTCAAGGGCGCTTCATTTATCAATAACGGCGATATTCTGATGGGTAAAGACGATGTCAGCCTGTCCGGCGGCCGTGAAGACGATACCTGGGATATGCGGATTATGTCGAACGCCGTGGCTGCACTGCTGGATGAAACCGCAAAAGCCGGTGAAAAATATGCGATTGAAAACAAAGGAAAAATCGATATTAACAAAGGTGTCAGTAATGCGGTCGGCATTAACGTGGCATCAACGCCGAACCGTAATGCGGATTCACAGCTGACTGTCGTTAACAACGGTGAAATTGATGTGGCGGGTACCAATACTGTTGGTATGCGGGTGTCAGGCACGAACCGTGTTAAGGATGTTATTGAAAACAACGGCACGATTAATGTTTCCGGGGCAGGCTCGATTGGCCTGCTGGCGCTGGGCGACAGCACGATTACTCACCACGGGCAGGTGATTGCCACCAACAACGGAACCACCACCGGCGGCACCAAACCGGCACGCACTACCGGGGTACGCGCGGATGATGCGAAAGTGATTATCGACGGCGGAACCGTTGAGCTGAAAGGCAATAACACCGTCGGGGTCTTTGCCCGTGTGGGCGGTGAAATCGACCTTAACAGCGGTCACGTTATTTTTGATAAAAACTCCATTAACCAGACCGGTTACTGGATCGCCGGGCGTAAAGGGGCAGATGAAACCTTCAGTTCGCGGATCAATTTCGGCGCAAGTGATGTAGCTCTGACACTGGATAATAACGATTCCACGTTATTCCGTGTTGACCAGAAAGCGCAGTTCCTGGGTGATAGCAGCAAAGGCACAACTTATACCTTTGATATCAACGGCGAAAAAAGCCGTGGTTTCTATATTGCGGATAACGGTACTGAAGTAAAAACCGGCAATATGCAACTGAATGTCAACGGGAACGACGCGACCGGGCTGTATCTGGCTAATGGTGCCGGGGCGGACGGTAAGGTTGTTCTGGATAAAGAGACTACCATCAGTGTTACCGGCGAAGGCGGAACCATCGCGGTGATTGACGGTAACTATTACGATATTAATGGTAATGCGACCGGGAAAAAATCAGATAAAACCACACTGACTTCAAAAGCACACCTGAAATCAGGCGGAACCGATGACAATATCGCGAAAAACGCGATCGGTTATAAGCTGATCAACGGCGGTGTGCTCAATCACGACGGTAATATTGATTTCAGCAAAGCGGATAACGCCACCGGCATCCGTGTGGAAACCGGGACGGTTAATAACACCACCGATATTACCGTGAATGGTGTGGGTGTTGATATTTACGGCCGGAATTCCGTGGTAAATAACACCGGTAATATTACCGCCAATAACGGTACCGCCGCAGTCCGTCTGAATAAAGATGCCTCAATGACCATCGGCGGCAAAGGTAAGATCCTCGGTGAAAACTCGGCGGATGCGGTACGGGCCCATTCCGGCTCAAACGTGAAACTGGATAACGCCAATATTGAAGTCACCGGCAGTGGCAGCGGTCTGCATCTGCTGAATACAGATGATGACAGCGGCGCGTTTAAACTGTCCGGCACCGGCACCATCAATGTCAGCGGTGAGAATGCCTCCGGTCTGAAGCTGGAAGCGGATGACGGCAAAGGCGGGGTGATGATGGCGAAAAGCAAGCTCGACACCTCCGGCGCCGGCGGCACCACTATCAATGTAAAAGATAAGGGCGGCAACGGTATTGTGACCAATACTTCCGGTGATGTTATCAGCGGAATGAATGTGAATATCGAATCAGCAGAAGGGGAATCCGCACTGGTGGTGCTTGGTGGGACTAAAAACATCACACAGAGCGGCAAACTGACGTCAGCATCTGACCACAGCGTGGTGGATCTGACTGCGCTGAGAAACGATTTCAGCTTCACCAACAGCGGCACTGTGACTGCCGGTGCCAGCGGTATGGCGGTGGATGCACATCAGAACAGCAATATCCGCTTCACCAACGGCGGCACGATCAGCGGAAAATCGGTGCTGGGCGGCGGTAATAACACCATCGCGCTGAGCGGTAACACCAGTGATATCGCGACAGGCCACGGTGATAACACCATTGAAATGCTCGAAAAAGCGGTAACCGGCATTCTGACAGCCGGTAACGGCAACAATACCGTGACACTGAACGGCGGTACCAAATTACAGACCGGTACTGTCGGTAATGGTCAGAACAATGTGATTCTGAAAAATGTTTCTGAAGCACAAAGTGATGCCCTGTTCGGCAATCTGAAGGCGGGCAGCGGCGGACAGGATGCACTGACGCTGCAGGGCAAAGCAAGCCACTATGTATTACAGGACAGCAGCAAAATCAGCGGCTTTGAAAAACTGAATATTGAGGAAGGCCGTTTTGAACTGCGCAATACCGATATCACGCTGAATGAACTGACAGCAGATGACGGTATCACCGTAAAACAGGGCGGTGAGCTGTTTATCAATCAGAATAAAGCCGATACCTTTGCCCATCAGTTGCAGGGGGATGGTCTGGTCACCACCTCAACAGCGGGTCAGGCGTTTGACTTTAATAATAAGAGCGCGGCTTTTGCGGGGGATAACTTCACCGGCACGCTGCGTCTGACAAACGGCACATTTGATATCGCCGGTGATAACACCCGCGCGCTGCAAAAATCCCGTCTGGATATCGGTGATAAATCTGTTGCAACCGTCCGCGCAGGCGTCGGCACACAGTCATTTGATCGCCTGGCAATGAGCGGCGGGACACTGGCCTTTAACGACAATATCACCGGCAGCAGCAAGGCGGATGGTCACATCAGCGTGAACTCCCTCGAACTGGATAACGCGAAAGGCACTGTTCAGGTGAAAGCGGACGGTTTTGATAATCTGCCAACGCCGTCAGCGGATAACAAAGTGCCGCTGCTGGAGCAGGATGAAGGGGATTCCGTGGTTCAGCTGGTCAATGCCGGTAAAGCCTCGGATTACACCGGCGGGCTGAATCTGCAGCTGACGGATAAAGACGGTAATGTGATCCCGTCAAATACGAAGACAGAGCAGGATCTGCGCCAGGACGGTAAAGTGGTGGCGAAAGGCACCTATGATTACGGCTTACAGACCAGTGCAAACGCCGGTGGTAAAGCGGACGGGTTGTATGTGGCTTATCAGCTGACCGAGGTGGATCTGCAGGGCAAAGGCAGTGATGCGCTGGTGCTGGCAGCACAGTCCGGAAAATCCGGATCGGCGGCTAACCTCGGGGCGAAAATCACCGGACAGGGCGACCTGGCAATTGATACTGCAAGTGAATACGTCACTCTGTCTAATAACAGCAATGATTACACCGGCAGCACGTTTGTCCGTCACGGCAAATTACGGGCAGAAGCCGATAATGTGTTAGGGAATACGCAGTTACTGGATCTGGTATCCGGTACCGCAGTTGAACTGACCAGCACCACCGGTGCCGGTACAGAGCAGACTGCCGGGAAACTCACGTCTGCGGCAAACAGCCTGGTGGCGCTGGGTAACGGCAAACTGACGGTGAAAAACGGCGGTGAGGTAAACGGTTCTCTGAGCGGTACTCAGGCGGGTCAGCTGGTGGTGAATAATGACACACTGACTGTCACCGGGGCAAATAGCGGGATGCATTCCGCAGTGACTATCGATCAGCCTGCACAGGTCACTATCCGTAATATCGCGGGTCTGGGAGACAGCCTGGTCGCCGTGGCGGGTACACTGCGCACGGAAGGCGCGCAGGGTCTGCTGCGTAATCAGCTGACCGGCAGCGGCACCACCGAAATCGCACAGAAATCGGATGCTCAGCTGACGGCAGATAACAGCGGGTTCAGCGGACGTTTCACCACGGATGCAGACAGTACACTGCGTGCCTCACAGGCAGAGCATATCGGCAGCGCGGCAATTGAAAACGCCGGTACGCTGGTGCTGACGCACAATGACGGCAAACAGCCGTGGGATCTGACCAACAGTGTCACCGGGACAGGGACACTGGTGAAGCAGGGCGCGGGCCGTATCACGCTGACAGATAAATCGGCACAGTACACCGGTGCAACAGAGATTCAGAACGGCACATTACAGGCGGGGAGCTATGATTCCGCACTGGTGATGAACAGCCGTCAGGTGAATATCGGCACTCAGGGAATATTTGCCGGTCAGGGTACACTGAAAGGCAGCGTGAATAACGCCGGTCAGTTCTATGTCGGTGAACCGGATAAGAAAGATCTCGGACAGGCAACGGATTACCGCGTTGACGGCAACTTTGTCAACAACGGCGGCAGCATCTGGCTTGCGAGTCAGAAAGAAACCGAAAGCCGTCTGAATGTCGGCGGGGATTTCACTGCGAACGGCGGTTCGATCACACTGAATACCGTGCTGAACAGAGGTCATGAAGACACAATGACTGACCAGCTGGTGGTTGACGGTAATGTGTACACCGGGAAAAACGGCGCAACTACGCTGAATATTAATAATGTTGGTGGCGAAGGTGCTGATACCCTGAAACAGCCGGATGCGATTAAAGTGGTTCATGTCGGCGGAAAATCCGATAAAAATGCCTTTAAACTGGGCGGGCCGGTTGCTATCGGGGTATACGAATATCTGTTACACAAAGGGTATAAAGATGACAGCTGGTATCTCGACTCTTTCGATACCAATGTCTATCCGCCGGATGAAAACAAGGAAGATCCGAACCGTAACGTGAACCCGGAAATCGGCGGACACATGGCTAACCGCACGGCGGCACTGGGCATGTTCTCCATGACCCTGCATGATCGCCTGGGCGAGCCGCACTATGCCGACAGCTTTAAAGGGGATGAAAACGCCTCTTCTGTCTGGCTGCGTATCACCGGGGATCGTCAGCGTCAGGATGCGGTCAGCCGTTCACTGCGTCTGAAAGGGGATACCTACACCACCCAGCTGGGCGGCGATATTATCAACTGGAACAATGATGCACAGGACACTACGATCCGCGGCGGTATCATGGGCGCAATCGGTAAGTCTGATTACACCAGCAGCGCTAAACGGACCGGTACGAAAGCCGATGCAAAAATTGATCGTGCTTACAGCGTCGGTTTATACGGCACCTGGTATCAGAACCGCGAAGATGAAAACAATGCCTATGCGGATGTCTGGGCACAGTATTCCTGGTTTGATAATAAAGTCTCCATGGCCGGCAGTTCATCGGATTATAAGAGCCGCTTAGTCAGTGCTTCTGTTGAAACCGGCTACAGCATGGCGGTGTACAAACCGGATGCGGATAAACAGTGGCTGTTAACACCGCAGGCGCAGGTTATCTTTAATTCGTATGATTCTGATGACAGCAGCAGCGGCACCGGTCTGGTGATGAAAGGCGGGCGCAGTAACAGTGTGGATACCCGTCTGGGGGCCCGTCTGACCTACGCAAACCAGAAGCAGTCAGATAAATCCGCGCAGCCGTTTGTTGAGGTAAACTGGCTGCACAGTACGGCGAAGAGTGATATGACCTTTAATAAACACTACACCTTCAGTGATGATCGTCCGGCGAACCGGTTTGAGATCAAAGCCGGTGTGGAAGGGCAGATTTCACCAAACTGGACAGTCTGGGGTAACGTTTCTCATCAGATGGGCGCGGATGATTACTCCGGTGACCGTGCGATGATCGGCGTGAAATACCAGTGGAAATAAGCTGAACCGCTGAGATAAAAATCCCCCTGTGTTGCCACAGGGGGATTTTTTTTTATCAATAACGTTCCTGATGTCAGCGCCGCGGCGCGAAAGGGTAACGAACAGTGTGAAATCAGTTTGCAGAAGCAGGTTCTAATTTGATTTTTGTTTCTTTTTCTTCTGACAGTGCCTGCTGGCGGTTACGTTCCAGTTCCAGCGCACCGAAGTGAGACAGAATACAGAAGATGATACAGCAGACGATACCGCCTAACAGCAGATAGAAACCGCCGTGCCAGCCCATACGGTCAACAATGAAACCGAACAGGGTGGTGCCCAGGGTTGCACCCAGGATGTAGCTCATGAAACCGCGTAAACCTACCGCAGAACCGACCGCGAAGCTCGGGACGATTTCCATGGTCTGCACGGATGCCAGGAACTGAGGCACATAAATCAGGCAACCGACAACCGCAGCGAAGAAGGTGACGACGGCCAGGGACTGGCTCTGCCAGTAACCGATCAGGCAGAAGAAAATCAGGGTCATACAGACGATCGCCAGCGGCATTCTGCGGCCTTTGAACAGTTTGTCTGTCAGCCAGCCTGCCAGCAGGGTGGACGGAATCGCAGCCCATTCGAAGAACAGGAAGGCCACACTCATCTGATCTTTGCTGAAGTTTTTCTCGGTCAGCAGGTAAATCGGCAGCCAGCTGATGATCCCGAAACGAACCATGTACACGAACACGTCAACAAAAGAGACATACCAGGCGTTTTTGTTTTTCAGTACATAGGTGCAGAAAATCTGAAATGCAGACATATTTTCCGGAGACTGCTCTTTCTGTGCATCAGATAACACCACTTTTTCTTCCGGCATCATTTCTGCCAGCGCCGGTAAGCCTTCCTGTTCCGGAGAACCTTTACCCAGCAGCAGGACGATCACAGCGAAGACTACGGCGATAACTGCCGGAACCGCGTAGCTTGCCGCCTGCCAGTGCTCGGTACCGAGAACCGCGAAAGCCGCACCCACGATTGGCGCAACGATACCGCCGCCGACGTTGTGGGAGATATTCCAGAAAGCCCCGATACGGCCGCGTTCACGGCGCGGGAACCATTTGGCGATAGTAATAAAAGAAGGACCGACGCCCATGCCCTGGAACAGACCGTTGAGGGCAACGAAACCGACGAACAGCCAGAACGCGCTGCTGAAGCCCATACCGAGGTTAACAACGGCACAGAGGATCAGACCAAAGGCCATAAAGGCTTTCGGGCTGGCTTTATCCGCCAGGCTGCTCATAATTCCTTTACTGATCCCGTAAGTGATCAGCATGCAGCTGGTTAACATACCGATCTGCGTTGTGGTCAGATCGAGGTTTTCTTTCAGATACGGTGTGGAGAGCGTAAAGTTATTGCGGACAATATAATACGCTAAGTAACCGAGGAACACGCTGAGCAATGCCTGAACACGATAACGTTTGTAAGTGGCGGGCACTTTTCCGGGTGCTACTTTATTTTTTGCCATAGCCGGCTTTAAAAATGACAGCATAATTTCACCTGCAGAAATGTATTTTAAAATAGGATTACTGTGTGTATGGTCGTTTTTTTTCTGACAGGGTTATCATGTTCCGGCTGAATAAATATCTCAATATCATGCTTTTGAGTCACTTTTGACTCAATGTTAAATATAAAAGGCATAAACTGACACAAATAAGTTTATTTATATGTTTGTTTTGTATCACCATGAAATGAAAGAAAAAATGAATGAAACAAATGATAAGTGAAAATGAATTAACAGCTTTTATATTGAACTGTAAGGCTTTTATTCTTGTTTTGTTGTTATGGTGATTTATTGCTATTATTATTTCCTGCATTGTTATTATCTGTTTATGGCGATGATTTAAAATATCAGGCCGGTTACCGTTCCTGTTAGTTATTTTATTTAATATCTGCGGCGCAGATGCCGGTAAACAAACGGGTAATATTTGTCTCAAACGGACTTTTGCGACAAACTGAAAAAGATGTCATTTTTATGATGTGAATCACACCCCGCAAACGAATACAGAACCCAGCTTATGCCACAACGCCGAATCCGCCGCTTTGCGGCCAGT
Organism: Morganella sp. HSTU-ASny43; assembly: GCF_022819185.1. Lineage (NCBI taxonomy): Bacteria > Pseudomonadati > Pseudomonadota > Gammaproteobacteria > Enterobacterales > Morganellaceae > Morganella > Morganella sp. HSTU-ASny43. The sequence continues at coordinate 51,016 of NZ_WSPG01000024.1, read as the reverse complement.
ATGATAACCGCCGCCGTACTGATGTTCAGTCTGTCAGCCACGGCGAAACCGGATGAACTGGTGATCGCCACCACGTTTTCACCGGAAGCAACAGCCCATATTATCAGCAGCTGGCAGCAGCAGCCCGGTGCTGTCCGTATCCGTACCATTAACCGCACCAGTGCGGCACTGGAGCGTCTGCTGGATACCCCGGCACTGGAAGATGTGGATCTGGTGGTGACATCCTCGCCGATGTTATTACAACATCTGCAGGAACATGACCGGCTGGCGGAACTCACAGATCTGCCGGAGGTCTCCCGGCGTCTGGTACCGCTGCGGCTGCGCGATAATGCGGCAGCGGTGGCGTTTTCCGGTTACGGCATTCTGGTGAATAAACGGCGGATGGCGGAAAATAATCTGCCGGTTCCGGCATCGTGGGATTCCCTGACCGACAGCCGCTATCAGGGGTTGCTGCTGATGAGCAGCCCGTCACGTTCGGATACCTATCATCTGATGGTCGAATCGCTGTTACAGCAGCGCGGCTGGGATGAGGGCTGGGCGCTGCTGCTCAATGTTTCCGGGAATCTGGCGACTATCTCGTCACGCAGTTTCGGGGTGGCGGACAAAATCAAAGCGGGGCTGGGTGGTGCCGCGCCGGTGATTGATAACTACGCCTGGCTGCTGCTGGGCGATCCGGAGCTGGCCTTTAATTATCTGCCGGATTCCGCGACATCCCCGACCTTCGTCGCGATAAGCCGTCACAGTCTGAATAAAGACAAGGCCCGCGCCTTTATCCGTTTTTTGCTCAGTGAACAGGGGCAGAACGTGCTGGCGGACAGCAGCACCGGTAAATATCCTGTCACACCGCTGCCGCAGGGAAATCCGCGTGAGCCGGTGCAGCGCCGCCTGCTGAATTCCCCGCATCAGATGGATGAGAATCTGGTGCTCAAACGCCAGCGTATGGTACAGCAGCTGTTTGATACCGCGATCACCTTCCGTCTGACGGAATCCATCGACGCCTGGCGTGCCCTGTATACCGCCGAAGCCCGCGTGAAACGCCCGCTGCCGCATATCCGTGCTCTGCTGACCGCCATGCCGGTCTCTGCACAGGAGAGTGCCGACCCGGCCTATTACTCACGTTTTGACGATAACCGCAAAGCGGAGGAAGAGTATATCCGCTGGCAGCAGTTCTTCCGCGAGCAACAGCGCAAAGCGATTTCGGAACTGGAGAAAGTCCGGTGAAACAGCGTATTGCCCGTTATATCGGCCGTTTCAGTATCAGCGCGATCCTGCGCGGCGCGTTTGTTATCGGCACGCTGATGACACTGATTGTCAGTTGTGTGAGCCTGTACGCCTGGCAGGCGCAGAACCGTCAGATCCGCTACGCGCTGGGGGATTATTTTCCGCGTATTCAGGCGTCGTTTCTGATCGAGGGACAACTGAACACGCTGGTGGATGAGCTGAATGAGTTCCTGAAAGCGCCGGATACTGCAGCACGTCTGCAGCTGCGCAACCAGATCACGCTTCATTTATCACAGATCGAAGCGATCAACCGGAAACTGAGCGGCGAGGATCAGGTACAGATCGCCGCGATTGTGCAGCAGGGACAGGCGCTTTTGCAGCGTCTCGATAATGCCCTGTATACCCTGTTTCTGGCGCGGGAGAATGTAAATACGCTGTCTGCGCGGATTGCCTGGCTGCATGATGATTTCAGTACCGAACTCAGTTCGCTGTCACAGGATATCAGCTGGCAGCAGGGCTCTCTGCTGGATCAGACAGAGCAGGATCCGTCCCGGGCTATCGCCCTGCAGGGCAGTCTGCGCAAAGTGCAGGGGGAGTTACAGCTGATTTATACCCTGGCACGGCTGGAGGGGCAGATTATGGATGATCTGACCGGGCGTCTGCGGGATGAACAGAATGAAAGTACGGAAAGCAGCGCAGATTCGCACAGTTATGTCCGTTATCTTTCCTATCTGAAGTCCGGTGCGGAATCAAACGAAACGGCGTCGGATATGTATCCGAGCACCGTGACACTGCGCCAGACTATTGATGAACTGCTGGATATCGGTCTGTCTGACAGCAAAATGCCCGGTGTGCTGAAAGATTACCGCGCGGCGAAAGCGGAGCTGGCGGCCGCCACGGCAGAAAAAGATCGCATTCTGGAGCGGTTCCGTACACAGCTCGATGTGCAGCTTGATAACAGCCACAGCCAGTTACAGTCTCTGAATCATCATCTGTCCGGTATTATGAGTTACAGCGGCATTATCATTATTATTACCGCGCTGTTGGCGTTATTACTGGCGGTGATCTTTAACCACTATTTTATCCGCACCCGGCTGGTCAGGCGTTTTACAGTGCTGAATCAGGCAGTTGCACGGATAGGACACGGTGATCTGACCGCGGAAATCCCGGTTGAGGGGCGCGATGAAATCGGCCGTGTGGCCATGCTGCTGCGCCAGACACTCAGCCAGATCAACCGGCAGAAAGCGCAGCTGGAACAGGAAATCACCGACAGAAAAGCCATTGAGGCCAATCTGCGGGCTACACAAAATGAGCTGATCCAGACGGCGAAACTGGCCGTGGTCGGGCAGACCATGACCACCCTGGCGCATGAAATCAATCAGCCGCTGAATGCATTATCCATGCACGTTTATATGGCGAAGCGGGCACTGGCGGCGGAAGGAAATACCAATGCCGTGAATGCCCTGAATAAATCCGCGCAGCTTATTACCCGGATGGACGGCATTATCCGCTCTCTGCGCCAGTTTGCCCGGCGGCGGGATGACGGCGCGACACTGCAGCCGATTGATTTGCATCAGAGCATTCAGGATGCGTGGGATATCCTCGCATTACAGAACAAAATGCGTGATGTCACCCTGCACCAGCCGGACTTTCTGCCGCAGGTGCAGGGGGATGCTATCGGCATACAGCAGGTGCTGGTCAATATGCTCTCCAATGCACTGGATGCCTCACCGGCAGCAGCTGAAATTGTGATTGATTTTACAGAGTCCGCCGATGAGATTTCTCTCTTTATCAGTGATAACGGCTGCGGCTGGCCGATGGCGCTGGCGGACTCACTGATGAAACCCTTCACCACCAGTAAAGAAATCGGCCTCGGGATCGGCCTGTCTGTCAGCAGCTCCATTATGCAGCAGCTGGGCGGCAGCCTGCGGATCGCATCCACGCTGACCCGCCACGGATGTGTGATCCTGTGTTTTAAAAAGGTAACTGAATATGCTTGATGATAACTACGATATCTTATTAATAGATGATGATACGGATGTACTGGAAGCTTACTGTATGCTGCTGGAGCAGGCCGGATATCGTGTTTATGCCTGTCATGACCCGCTGGCGGCAAAAGAGCTGGTTCACCGCGACTGGTGCGGTATTGTGCTCAGTGATGTCTGTATGCCGGGGTGCTCAGGTATCGATCTGATGGCATTGTTCCTGGAAAAAGACAAATATCTGCCGGTGCTGCTGATCACCGGCCACGGTGATGTGCCGATGGCGGTGGAAGCCGTCAAACAAGGGGCGTGGGATTTTCTGCAGAAACCGGTGGATCCGGAGCATCTGCTGACCCTGACAGAAAAAGCTCTGGCAGCCCGCAAACAGCGGGTAACCCAGCGCCGCTGGAGCTCAGAGCAGCTGACACTGAATCTTGCTGGTGAGAGTGAATGGACAGAGCACGTCCGCCAGCAGTTGCGCGGACTGGCGGAAACCCGTGCTGCGGTCTTTCTGCATGGTGAGCCGGGGAGCGGCCGCACCTATCTGGCGCGCTACCTGCATCAGATAAGCAGCAATAAATGCGGGCCGCTGGTCATCAAAACCCTGCTCAGTGATGAGGAGATCCCGCTGGATGCCTGGCTGGATGAAGTGACGGACGGCACACTGGTGATCAAAAATATCGATCTGATGCCGCTCAGCCAGCAGCGCTGGCTGGTACAGCATATCCGTCAGGAGCAGCGGATATTCCGTCTGATCGGGATTGCCGACACGCCGCTGATTATGCTGACCAAACAGCAGAAGATTATCGCTGAGCTCTATTACTGTTTCTCCATGACACAGATTGCCTGCCTGCCGTTGTCCCAGCGCAAAGCCGATATTGCACCGATATTCCGTTACTATCTGGAACAGGCCTGTTCCCGTCTGAATCATCCGCTGCCGAACCTTGCGGAGCCGCTGGTGAAAAAACTGACCCGGCGGCACTGGCCGGGCAATGTCAGTGAACTGGCGAACGCGGCGGAGCTGTATGCGGTCGGGATTATGCCGATGGGTGATACCGCGAACCCGCTGCTGCCGTCCGTGGCACCGACTGCGCTGGACCAGCGGGTGGAGAGCTATGAGCGGCAGATTATCACCGAAGCCCTGAATATCCACCAGGGGCGAATTAACGATGTCTCAGAGTATCTGCAAATCCCGCGTAAAAAACTCTATCTGCGGATGAAAAAGTACGGGCTGGACAAGCATCACTACCGTATATGACATAAATTAATCTGATGGTTTTTACCCGTAAGCCGGTTTGTATAAAATAAACCGGCTTTTTTATTTGTTTTCATCCGGTTTTAATTTAAAATTTTTGAATGATTTATTCGTATTATTTTAACGATGACGTTAATAATCAAATATAACGACTATCACCAATGTTAATATCAAAATTAGCGATTCGTGCGCTTTACCTTATTGCTGTTTAACAATAAATGCTTTGGTTTTGAAACTATTTGTCACATTATCCATGCAATAAGTGCTTTTTTTGACATATCTTGCTATTTAGCGTCAATCGGGGCTGAGATCGTGTTGTAATATGAACTTTCAGGGTGAATAATCTACAAGGCTCTGTGTAAATAGGGTCAGAGAGTAGTGGTTAATATAATAGGAATATAAAATGAAAAAGACATTATTAGCTGTATTAGTCCCGCTCGTTGCATTAAGCGGCGCTGCAAACGCGGCAGAGATTTATAACAAAGACGGTAATAAACTGGATCTGTACGGTAAAGTCGATGTTCGTCATTTATTCAGCGACAATGACCACTATGGTGACAGCCAGAACGGTGATGACTCCCGTTTCCGTATCGGTATCAAAGGTGAAACCCAGATCACTGATCAATTAACCGGCTTTGGTCGTTTCGAAAACGAAATCAAAACCAACGGTACTGAAGGCGACAACAAAAACAAAGTTCGTTTAGCCTACGCTGGTCTGAAATTTGCTGAGTTCGGTTCACTGGACTACGGCCGTAACTACGGTGTTATCTATGACACCAACGCATGGACCGATGTGCTGCCAATCTTCGGTAACGACACCATGACTCAGACCGACGTCTACATGACCGGTCGTGCTGCAAACCTGCTGACTTACCGTAACTCTGATTTCTTCGGTTACGTTGACGGCCTGAGCTTCGCATTACAGTATCAGGGCGCGAACGACGATAACTCTATCGCTAACCGTGGTACTCACAACACAATCAACGATACCTACAGCTATGACAACACCGCTAACGGTGACGGTTTCGGTTTCTCCACCGCGTATGACATCGGCTGGGGTGTGAGTGTTGGTGGTGCATATTCAAGCTCCGCACGTCCGCAGGGTCAGAAAGAAAACCTGGCAAGCGGCGCTCTGGGTGACCGTGCAGAAGCATGGAACTTCGGTGCTAAATACGACGCTAACAACCTGTACCTGGCAGCAGTTTACGGCGAAACCCGTAACATGACTCACTACGGTACTAACGACGACAACCGTGGCTTAACTGCTAACAAAACTCAGAACATCGAGTTAGTGGCTCAGTATCAGTTCGATTTCGGTCTGCGTCCGTCCATCGCTTACCTGCAGTCTAAAGGTAAGAGCCTGAGCGGCGGTTACGGCGACGACCAGGACCTGGTTAAATATGTTGATTTAGGTGCGTACTACTACTTCAACAAAAACATGTCTGCTCTGATCGACTACAAAATTAACCTGTTAGACGAAAACGACTTCACCCGTGGTTCCGGTATCAATACCGACAACGTACTGGGCTTAGGTTTAGTTTACCAGTTCTGATTTAATTCAGAGAACGTATAATGAAAAAGGAGGCGAAAGCCTCCTTTTTTTATATCTGAAAATCAGTGAAATAATCACTTTTGAAAACTTTTTAATCGTGTGAGTTATTATTCCACTTTTTTTCAGGCAGTAAAAAAGGAGGCGGTTGCCTCCTTTTTTGGCTTATTGCTTGTAATTTGAATCGACACAGACAAATCACCAATAAGAATTTGTTCGAACGTTGTAATAATAGTTCATTTCAGAATAAAACATTTAACTATTGATGTGATTTTAGGGTTTCATTTATTAATTTTTTGCTTATGATTAATTGATACATAATGTAAGTAAATATGAATAATATTTTTGATGATTTGCTCTGTAATGTCAGGCTGGTTACCGATCAGATTACTTTATGTATTGTGCCGGTGAACCGGCACATCAGAAGGGTTATGCAACCCGGACATCCCCGATCCGGCGCAGGGCATCCGTGACCAGATCCCAGAAGCGGGAGTGATCCAGTTTTACCGCCACCTGTGTCGGACAATCCGCCGGAGCCGGCGAACGGAAATCCGCAACGGTCATACCGAGAGTCAGTGTGCCGGTCAGCTCCACGTCCAGCGGTACTTTGCGGGTGGTCATCACGGACGGATCGATCACATACGCGACCGCGCAGGGGTCATGTACCGGCGGGTAATCAAATCCCTGGGCGCTTTTGTACATGGTGCCGAAAAATTCCAGCAGTTCGAGCACAAACTGTGCCGGTGCTGTGCCGACTGCCGCAATTTTGCTGACAACCTCCGGGGTTGCCAGCGCCTGGTGTGTCAGATCCAGCCCCACCATGGTGAGCGGCCAGCCCGCATTAAACACAATATGTGCCGCTTCGGGATCAATTTTGATATTGAATTCCGCAACCGCACTCCAGTTGCCGGTGTGATAGCCGCCGCCCATCAGCACCACCTCTTTGACCCGGTCAATAATACGCGGCTCCAGCCGGGCGGCCAGCGCGATATTGGTCAGTCCGGCTGTCGGTACCAGGGTAATGGTTTTCGGCGGATGTGCCATGATGGTATCAATGATCAGCTGCACTGCATGGCGCGAATCTAATGTCAGCACCGGCTCCGGCAATACCGGTCCGTCGAGGCCGGAATCGCCGTGAATATCCGGCGCGGTTTCAATCTCGCGGATCAGCGGGCGCGGGCAGCCCGCCGCAAAAGGAATACCGGTAATACCGGCAATACGGGCAACCGCCAGCGCATTGCGTGTCACTTTCTCCAGTGTCTGGTTACCGACCACTGTGGTGACCGCCAGCAGATCAATCTGCGGATTACCGTAAGCAAGTAATAGTGCGATGGCATCATCATGGCCGGGATCGCAGTCAAGAATGATTTTTTTCTTCACATATTCCTCTTTATCTGTCCGTTTACATTCACCGCTATGTTACATACTCTGCGCCCGGAAAAATAATAAGCCGCCCGAAAATCTGAGCGGTGCCCGGGTAATCACAGGAATAACACAATAACGGCGGAGAATAATGCCTGTTTACGGGAACAGAGAAAGTTCAGAGACAGGTGGCCGGATTATCCGCGGAGAGGATCCCAGATTTGCTGAAAACGTTTGGAATTACTGGCGGTATAAATAACGGTGTGGGAAATATTCCGGTGTCCCAGATAATCCTGAATCAGACGGGTATCACGGCCGAGATCCGCAAGGGAATAGCCGCAGGCATGGCGCAGCATATGCGGATGTGGTGCCACGGATATATTGGCAGCCCTGCCGTACTGTTTTAATAAGGTATGAACCTGCTGACGGGAAATAGCCCCGCTTTTCTGCGATAAAAATACCCATTCCAAATCCCGGTTACGCCAGGTATTTCTTATATTCAGCCACGACACCAGCGCATTATATTCAATATCAATAAGCGGTTGTGTGGTGGAAAGCCCGCCTTTCAGACGCCGGACATAAATAAGGCGGCTGTCCAGATCAATATCAGAAAGTGACAGATGACATAATTCACTGACGCGGAAACCGTGCAGATAGCACATTAAAATCATGCAGTAATTCCGTTCGGCATACCGGCTTTTCCGGGCTTCTTTCAGGATGGCGTCAACTTCATAACGGGTCAGAAACTTACGTTTGTCCATGATTTATTCCTGTTTATTGTCCGATAAGTTCATAAAAACCAGAGATATCACTATAGCAAGTAATAAAAATGAATAAAGACAACGGACAGGAAAGAAAGTACTACAAAGTGTTTACGTATTGACAATATATTCATAAAAACCAATCAGCAATTGGCTTTTTTTAATCTGAGACAGATCAATTTAAGGCCATTGTACAGAGGTAAATATTCTTAATTTTAAAAAAGACAAAATACATCAAATTGTTTGTAATTATCACTAAAGGTTTTCCCTTAGTCAAATATTGATGTGTCAGCCAAATTAGCAACACATAACTCATTAATTTTTAAAAGGTTAATATTTTCTTCTGCCGGGCAGAGGCTGCCTGCTTCACCGCTGTCATTATTTTTGACAGTGCTTAAAAACAGAGAGGGGTAGAAACGCGATATTAACCTGTTTTGCGTGATAAAAAAGAACAGCTTTCTTAATTTTTATTCGATAACAGCCATTCATTCTTAACGGGACATTTTGATGTATTTTGTCCCGTTTTTTCATATATCCGGATAACGGAACAGACATATTCATCAAATAACGATAACGCCGCGCGGTTTCATATTTCCGCGTGTGACCGCGTTATTTTTAATATCAAAAAAGCAGAACGTAATATAGGAAATAACATGACTTTGAATAAATTAGCATTAGTGCTGGGCTTTGGTATGTCTGTGGTTGCAGGTGCGGCATCTGCTGCTGATCAGGGACACGGTACTGTTAAATTCACCGGTTCAATTATTGACGCGCCTTGCTCTATTACGCCTGATACCGAAAACCAGACTGTTCCGTTAGGCCAGATCTCCACTGCCGCACTGAAAGACGGCGGCCGCAGTAATTCCCGTGATTTTAAAATCGCATTAGAGAATTGCACCACAGAAACCTACAAAACGGTACAGACCACTTTCACCGGTTCTGAGGCGGCTGATATTCTGGCCGGTTCCCTGGGTATTGAGGGGATTGCCAAAAACGCGGCGGTTGTTATTACTGATGCGGGCGGCAAACAGATCAAATTAGGCACACCAAGCGCGGCGCAGGCTCTGCGTGACGGTAATAACGACCTGAACTTCGCAGCGTATTTACAGGGTTCTGCTGCTGAGGCCGCTGTTCCGGGTGACTTCACCGCTATCGCAACATTCGCACTGACTTATCAGTAATTAATGCCGGTACGGCTCAGGGATGAACCGTGCCGCTTTTCAGTTGCGTGCGTTCAGCGGAGGCAGGAAATGGTGAGCAGAATCATCCCTCAGGGAGTGCTGATAACAATAGTGTGTTTTTCCTCTTATACAGCGGCAGGTGAAACGAAACAGGATGCAAAAACCAGTCTGCGTTTCGGTGCGGTACAGATGCAGGGCACGATCCTCGAGCCGGTCTGCACTATTTCCACCGCCAGCCGTGAGCAGGCCGTGGCGCTGACCGATGTTTCTGTTCCGCAGTTGCGTGATGAAGGGCAGGGACCCGCAGACTACTTCTGGATCAGGCTGGCGGAATGCACCGTGCAGCCGGTGAAAGGCGGTGCGGCGGATAATCTCCGTTTCCGGGTCACGTTTGAGGGGGCTGAACAGGACGGACGTTTTCAGCTGACCGGCTCCGGCAAAGGGGCTTCCTTATCGATTTCAGACCGCAACGGGAATGAGGCGGTTCCCGGCAAACCCTTACCGCCCGCAGATATTGATCTCAATAATATGGCGCTGCGATATCAGGCGCGTCTCGTGAAAAACAGTGATGAACTTCAGTCCGGTTATTACCGGGCAACAGTGGGTTTCAAGCTGGAATATTATTAAACCGAGCTGACTGGATCCATTATGGTAATTCCGCTGAGTACCGTCTCCCGCCGGAGACTGACAGTGCTGATTTCATTAATTCTGACCGGTATCCCGCAGGCAGCTTATCCGGATAATCAGGATGTTGAATTTAATACTGATATTCTTGATGTAAACGATAAACAGAATATTGATCTGTCCGATTTTTCCCGTGCCGGCTATATCATGCCCGGCACCTACGACTTTTTTATCCGAGTAAATAACAGTGAGTTACCTGACAGTTATCCGGTCTCTTATATTGTGCCGCCGGATGATCCGAAAGGCAGTGCCGCCTGTTTATCTCCGGAGCTGATAGCGCAGGCCGGACTGAAACCGGAATGGGCAGAGCGCCTGCGCTGGTGGAATAACGGCAAATGTCTGGATACGGCGTCACTGCCGGGTATGTCGGTGTCACCGAAACTGGCGGACAGCGAGCTTATCCTGACACTGCCGCAGGCTTATCTGGAATACACCGCCGCTAACTGGGATCCGCCTTCCCGCTGGGATGAGGGAATTTCCGGCGTGCTGTTTGATTACAACGTGAATGCCGGTATTAATGACCCGGCACACGGCAAACAGACACAGCAGGTCACCGGGAACGGGACCGCCGGGGCAAACCTCGGGGTCTGGCGTGTCCGTGCCGACTGGCAGGCGAATCTCCGCCATACCACCGGTTCCGGGGATCGCTCCGAACATAACTGGACATGGAGCCAGACCTATCTCTACCGGGCGATTGCCTCATTACAGGCAAAACTGACGATGGGGGAAACCTTCTCGCGCTCGGATATTTTCGACAACTTCCGCTATATCGGGGTCAATCTGGCCACTGATGACAATATGCTGCCGCCGAATCTGCGCGGCTATGCACCGGAAGTGACCGGCGTGGCGAAAACCAATGCCAAAATTACCGTCAGCCAGCAGGGGCGGGTGATTTATGAAACTCTGGTCGCGCCGGGGCCGTTCCGTATTCAGGATATTAATGATGCGGTCAGCGGCAAACTGGATGTCCGGGTGGAGGAGCAGGATGGCTCTGTACAGTCATTTCAGATGGATACCGCCAGCATTCCTTACCTGACCCGTCCGGGCCGGGTGCAGTACAAACTCGCCGCCGGGCAGCCGTCCGAAATCGGCCGTCACGGGAAAGGCCCTGTCTTTGGTATGGGGGAATTCTCATGGGGGATCAGTAACGGCTGGTCATTATACGGCGGCTCCCTCGTTGCCGGGGACTATAACGCCGTTTCTCTTGGTGTTGGTCGTGATTTGATGGCCTTTGGGGCCATCTCTTTTGATGCCACCCAGTCTTTTGCCCGTCTGCCGCAGGAAGACAAACAGTATCGCGGCGGCTCATACCGCCTGAGTTATTCCAAACGGTTTGAGGAGCTGGACAGCCAGGTCACGTTCGCCGGATACCGTTTCTCCGAGCGCGACTTTATGAGCATGAATCAGTATCTGGATCGCCGCTACAGCGATAACCGCGCGGATAACAATAAAGAGCTGTACACCATCATGTTCAGCAAGCAGTTCCCGGATATCGGGCTGAGCACCTATCTGAACTACAGCCACCAGACTTACTGGAACCGGCCGGATAACGACAACTATAACCTGTCGCTGGCGAAGTATATGGATATCGGCAGTTATAAGAACATCAATATCAGCTTATCCGCTTACCGCAATAAATATCAGGATAAGAATGATGACGGGGTATATCTCAATATCAGCATGCCGCTGGGGGATCGCGCCACGGTCAGCTACAACAGCATGATCAACCGTCATGGTAATTCTCATAACGTCAGTTATTACGACCGTCCGGATGATAACAACAGTTACCGCCTCGGTACTGGTCTGAGCAGCAACGGCAAAGCCTCCGTTGACGGCTATTACATGCACTATGCTGACAGCGCGCTGGTCACCGCCAGTGCCGGACATATTGACGGGGAATATACCTCCGCATCGCTCTCGCTTCAGGGCGGGGTGACAATGACACCGCAGGGCGGGGCATTCCACCGCATCAATATGCCGGGCAGCGCCCGTCTGCTGGTGGATACCGGCGGTGTGGCGGATGTGCCGGTCAGAAGTACCGGGGCACTCAGCTATACCAACCGCTTCGGGAAAGCCGTTCTGCCGGATATGAATAATTACTTCCGCAACAGTGCCGCCATCGATATCAACAAACTGCCGGAAAATGCGGAAGCACGTCGTTCTGTTCAGCAACTGACGCTGACAGAAGGCGCCATCGGCTACCGTCAGTTTGATGTGCTGTCAGGACAAAAAGCCATGGCCGCTATCCGTTTGGCAGATGGCAGCGAGCCGCCGTTCGGCGCGGTGGTGACTTCGGCGGATAACCGCGAACTGGGGATCGTCAATGACGGCGGGCAGGTGTATCTCAGTGGCATTAACAGCGGGGATATTCTGACGCTGCGGCGCGGCAGTGAGGCTGCGTGCCGGATGACGGTGCCGGAGCTTGCGCCGGGACACGCGCTGTACACCCTGTTGCTGACCTGCGGCGCAGAGCCGCAATCCGTTCCGGAAAAACCGCAGCCGGTTGCGCTGCCGTCTTCCCCGCCGCCGGCTGACCGCCCGCAGCAGGGGAAATGGCTGAATATCACAGGCCGGGCAGACCCGGCACCTTCCACACGTAACGAAATGAGTGATTCATTATGATGTCAGTTAAACAAACCCGTCTCTCTGTTCTGGCCGTTGCCGCTGTATTGCTGGCCTCAGCACAGTCGCACGCGGCTATCGCGCTGGACAGAACCCGTGTCATTTTCAACGGGGCAGAGAAATCTGTCAGCCTGAATGTCAGCAATCTGAATAAAGAGCTGCCGTACCTGGCGCAGGGATGGATTGAGGATCAGAACGGAGAAAAAATTTCGTCACCGCTGGTGGTTCTGCCGCCGGTGCAGCGTATTGAACCGGGTGATAAAAGTCAGGTAAAAATTCAGGCATTACCGGCGATCGCCGCACTGCCGCAGGACAGGGAAAGTGTCTTCTATTTCAATCTGCGGGAAATTCCGCCGCGCAGCAACCGGCAGAATGTCCTGCAAATCGCCCTGCAGACCCGCATCAAACTGTTTTACCGCCCGGAAGCTATCTATGCCTCACAAACGGATCTGACTAATCCGTGGCAGGAAAAAATCACCCTGACGCGCCGTGGTGATCACTATGAAGTCCATAACCCGACTGCGTATTACGTGACGATTGTGGATGCGCTCAGCGGGCTGGGCGGCAAAAGCCTGAACGGGTTCTCCCCGCTGATGGTGGCACCGAAAAGTCAGGGCACACTCGGCCTGAGTGCAGCCGCTCTCGGCAGTGCGCCGGTGCTGAGTTATATCAACGACTACGGCGGCCGGCCGCAGTTGCAGTTCAGTTGCAGCGGCGCAGAGTGCCGTGTGACAAAAACGGCTGCCGGTAACTGAACAGACAGGGGATAAACCATGGATGAGCGGATCAGAAAACAGCGTTTCCTCCGGCGGATACTGGCGGTTGTGCTCTGTATCTCAGCGGGAAGTGCTGCGGCACTGCCGGAGCGGGTGGCCGGTATCCGGGGCGTGCCCGGGATCACCTATGTCACTATCCGCGGCAATGTGATTGCGCCGCCGCCGTGTGTCATCAACAACGGCAATACCATTCTGGTGGATTTCGGGGAGGTGATGAGCACCCGCATTGACGGCCAGCGCTACAAACAGCCGGTTAATTACACGGCGGAGTGCACAAAGATGCCGACCAATGCCATGACGCTGGCTATCACCGGCAATACCGCCGGGTTTGATGCCGGGTTATTACAGACTGAAATTGCCGGGCTGGGGGTGCGCATGCTTTATCAGGGACGGCAACTCAATCCCGGTGAAAAAGTGAAATTTACTTATCCGGTCTTCCCGGCGCTGGAAGCGGTGCCTGTCCGCGATATGACGGCGGTGCTGACCGGCGGGGATTTCTCGGCGGTGGCAACACTGGAACTGGATTATCAGTAAGGAGCCAGACCATGGCAATACATTACCGGCGGTTACTGATGCTGCTGCTGTGTGCCGCAGCGGGCAGCGCAGCCGCCCCGAACATGAAGCTGTTTGGCACGCTGCTGGTGCCGCCTGCCTGCACAATCAGTGATAACGGCGTGATCGATGTGTTTTTCGGTGACAACGTCGGCGTGCATAAAGTGGATGGCGTCAATTACACCCGGGCGGTCAATTACACCCTGGTGTGTGAGGACAATATTAAAGGCTGGGATCTGGGATTGTCGGTTACCGGTCCGGTCAGCGGGTTTGATGATGCGGCCTTACAGACCAATATTCCCGACCTGGCGATTCACCTGACACAAAACGGAAAGCCCTTCACGCTCAACAAACGCATTGCGGTATCACCGGATAACCCGCCGGTGATTCAGGCGGTGCCGGTAAAACGGCCGGGCAGCACACTGCCGGAAGGTGCATTTGATGTGACCGCTACACTGCTGGCGGAATATCAGTAGGAGCAATGCAATGAATGAAACAATAAGGCGCTTTTTTATCAGTACCTGCGGTGTATTTCTGTTATCACTGCCGGGGGCGGATGCCGGGGCGGTTCCTGACAACCTGTATTTTCACGGCACGCTGGTGGATGAACCCTGCACGATACATCCGGGGGATGAAACCGTGGAACTGCCGTTCGGCAATATTCCTGATAAAAACCTGTACGCCTATCAGCGGACACCCTCAAAGGATTTCCGGATCCGGCTCTCGGAGTGTGACACCTCTATCGGCAGGCGGGTGACAGTGATGTTTGCCGGGGATGAGAATCCGTTTATCAGCGGTGCGCTGGCGATAAGTCCGGGCAGTCAGGCGGAAGGCATTGCAGTCGGGCTGGAAAATGCGGACGGCACGGCGCTGGCGGTCAATGAGGTGTCACCGCAGATTACGCTGAATGACGGACTGACGCTGCTGAACTTCCGCGCCTATGTGCAGGGAGAGCCGGATGCGCTGGCAAATAAAACCATTAAACGCGGGCCGTTCAGTGCCATTGCGACATTTCATCTCAATTATGACTGACGGGTAACTGAGGCTCGCTATGAACAGATTTATGAAAATAATTGCGGCGCTCGCGCTGCTCTGGTCCGCTTCGGCGGGGGCATCGATTTTCTCTTATATCACCGAATCCTCGGGGACACCATCGAATGCCATTTACACCTATATTATCGAGCGCTGGGATCCGGAAGACCCTTCGGCTCCCAATCCCTGCTACGGCTGGTCTGTCTGCTGGATCAATATCAACCACAAACACGATGTTGACGGCTCACCGGGCTCTTCCACCAAATCGATTGTCCGTGTGGAAAAGCTGAGAACACTGGCGGAAGTGCGGGATGCGGTTCTGAACAATATCTCGCTGCCGTATAACGGCACAGCGAAGCATGTCGGCCCGGCGCTGAATTCCAATCAGGAATGTGTGGGGCTGTTTTATGAATCTGAATCAGGCGGCTGGTCGAAAAACGGACGTCTGCTGCCCGGTTCACTCTGTGGTATCGCCCCGCCGCCGGTGGGCGCCTGTGAGGTCACCAGCGGCTCTGTGATCCTGGATTACGGGGATATTGATGAAGTCAGTCTGCCGGATGCGGCGCGTAATAAAAGCATCACTGTCACCTGTAATCTGGATATGAATATCCTTGTGATCGCCTCAGGCTCAGACAGCGGCCGTGTCCCGCTGCGGCCGGATAACAGCCTGTACGCGGATCTTTATCTCAACGGCAATCCGGGAGAGCAGGGGGCACCCATTCATGTCCCGGCCGGTGGTGCGACTCAGGTGGATGTGAAATCGGTGCTGAAAGTGAACGGGCGGGTTGCGCCGGGCGCTTTCGAAGGTTCCGGCTCCATCATTCTTGTTATGCCGTAATTTCTTATTTTCTCTCACAGTGCTGCGGAAACCTGCAGCACTGTGAGCCCGGAGTGAGACTGAAATATGATTACAGAAGATACTGATTTAACCGTTAATAAATCTGTCGGCTACCGGATCTTCCGCAAGCGGAAAGAGCTGGGCTGGTCCGGCAGCCGCCTGGCCGATCATCTCGGGATCAGCCAGCAGCAGTTCTCGCGCTATGAGCGCGGATGCAGTCAGATTAATGTCAGCCTGCTGGTCAGGGCGGCAGAAGTGTTACAGACACCGGTCAGCTGGTTTTTCGCTGACTGTCCGGAAGCGCGTTCATACCGGGAGTGCTTCCGGGGAAAAGCGGATATTTATACGGCGGAATCTGTTCCGGAGTATGGATTATCCGCACCCTCCCGGTACAAAAGGAAACCGGATGAAGGAAAACAGACGTAAACACCTGATGCAGTCTGAGGTGGAAAAAATGATGACAGCGGCGGAAAACGGCCGTGATCCGGAGCGGAATACCTGCCTGCTGTGGATGTGTTTTATCCACGGCTTCCGCGTCAGTGAACTGGGACAACTGAGCTTATCGGACATGGATGTTGCTGCCGATAACCTTTATATAAAGCGGCTGAAAAACGGCCTTTCCACCACCCACCCTCTGAGCGGCACAGAAAAAGCCTTACTCACCCGCTGGCTTAACTGCCGCACCCGTTATCCCCGCGCTGCTGAAAATCACTGGTTGTTTTTATCTCATAAAGGCGGACATCTTTCCCGCTCCCGTATTTACCGGATATTAAAAGAGCTGGGGGAAATGGCCGGGCTGCCGGTGGCGGTTCATCCGCATATGCTGCGTCATGCCTGCGGTTATGCACTGGCAGATAAAGGGGCAGACACCAGGCTGATTCAGGATTATCTCGGACACCGCAACATTCAGCATACTGTGCTGTACACCGCAGCAAATTCGGGGCGCTTTCGCGGGCTATGGGACTAGAATAATGTAACATAATAAACCAAAGCGTCGCTATATTATTTGTTGTCTGTTTAATGGGCAATATTTAAATTTAAAATACATCAAAATAAGTTCATAGTTCCGTCAAAACCACTACCAGTCTGTTTTTTAATCAAAAATAGTTTGTTTTTTAAGTAAAAAATGCCCGTTTTTTATCCTGTGCGGAATTTTCTTAACGATTCGTGCTGGCCGGTTCTGATATAAAATCGCAATATCCCGTCTTTTTTCCGGCTCGTTTCACCTTCCTTTCTTTTTGGTCTCTGCCAAATCAATTTTTGCCATCCGGTAAATTTATACATTTCAGCGTGATACGTAAAACGCAACATTTTGGTTTATTTCGTTGCGTCACGGGGATGAAAAGTAGCCGTCCGGAACGGGCGCTGATGACGAAATAAACCGGATAACCGGCCGGATCATAAATCCGCTGACGGTGAAACGGTACAGGCAGTTCCGGAACTGCATCAAAAACGCACAAAAGCAAAACATTGCTTATGTATGCCTTATGTCGGCATTTTTATCTAAAAACGAGCAGATCAGGAATTTTGATATGAGTATGAAAAAAGTGGTTCTCGCACTGGCAGTTTCTTCCGCAATGGCAATGACTGCACAGGCAGCAAATCAGGGCGGCGGCAAAATCAACTTCAACGGCGAAGTGATTGATGCGGCATGCTCTATCGATGCAAACAGCCTGAAACAGACTGTTGAGCTGGGCAGCGTGGCAAAAGTTCAGTTAGCGAAAGGTGGTAAATCAACACCTGTTGATTTCACTATTCAGTTGCATAACTGCGATATCACCGGCAAAACCACCACGACAGTCACCTTTAAAGGTGTTGCAGGCGGCGCTGCGGCAGACGGTCTGGATAAAGCCTTTGGGGTCAGCGGCCCGGCGACCGGTGCAATGGGTGTGGTCGTGACGGATGCGGGCGGTAATGTGATCGCCCCGGGGGCAGCATCATCCGCATTTACCTTAAACGAAGGTGATAACACGCTGAAATTTAAAGCGTATATGCAGGGTGCCACAACGGCTGTCACCGTTGCGCCGGGTGCTTTCACTGCAACAGCCGACTTCCTGATGGACTATCAGTAATCGGGGTCAGTGTACTTTACCCGTACCGGATATCCGGTACGGGGATCCGGCGGAGAGCAAGCGTGAAGTTAAACATACTCAGTACCGGACTGCTGGCAGTCTGCCTGACTGCTTATGCGGCAGAGGGTGAACGGCAGACCGGGCAGGTCTGGTTACAGGGATTTGTTCTGGACTCCTCCTGCACTATCAATATGCAGGATAAATATCAACGGATTGAAATACCGCAGGTTGCCGCCACCGCATTATATCAGCGCGGATACAGTCCGGCCTTTGCCTTTGCTGTCCGGCTGGAAAACTGTCTGTTGTCAGCGGATGACAAAAATCTGCGGATAACCTTTACCGGACCTTCGGACAGCAACGGATTGTTTGCAGTCAGCGGGGAGGCAGAAGGTGTCGGGATTCAGCTCAGCCGGGAAGAGGGTTCGGTGATCATACCGGGAAAAGCAGTGGCACTCCCGGATATACCACAGACAAAAAATATCACACTGAACTACCGGTTACGGCTGATTGCTGATCGCAACTCACTGAAAACAGGGGCATACCGGTCGACTGTTAATTTCAACCTGGATTATTTGTGATGAAAGCCAATGCACTTCCGTCAGGCCGCAGAACACTGTGCCCGGCGGTGCGGTTAAAACCGCTGACATTTATGATCCTGCTCTCTCTGTTTTCTGCAGCGGCACAGGCGGAGAAGATTACAGAATTCAATACTGAGGTATTGGATCTGAATGAGCGTGGACAGATTGATTTATCACAATTTTCTCAGGCTGGTTATGTGATGCCCGGAATCTATTCCCTGGCACTTAAGGTCAATAACAGCATGCTGGCAGAGCGGCAAATCCGTTTTCTGGCCCCGGATAATGACCCGCAGGGCAGCATGGCCTGTATTACGCCTGATATGAGCGAAGAGCTGGGACTGACCTCATCTGCAAAAGGGGATTTGACCTGGTGGCATAACGGAGAGTGCGCGGATCCGGCATCACTGCCGGGGATGACTCTGCGGGCAGATTTTGCTGCCGGGGCACTGCATGTCAGTCTGCCGCAGGCCTATCTGGAATATACCACAGATAACTGGGATCCGCCGTCACGCTGGGATGAGGGAATTGCCGGTTTTATCCTTGATTACAACCTCAATACACAACTGACAAAACAGCGCGAGGCCGGACACAGTGACCGGCAGGACATCAGCGGTAACGGCACCACCGGGCTGAATGCCGGTGCCTGGCGTCTGCGTGCGGACTGGCAGGGGCGCTATTCGCGTACTAATCATGAATCGGACCAACGCTGGGACTGGAACCGGTTTTATGCTTACCGCGCGATTGCACCGCTGCGGGCAAAATTAACACTGGGGGAAAATTATCTCACCTCCGGCATGTTCGACAGCTTTCGCTATACCGGTGTGGCACTGGATACGGATGACATGATGCTGCCGCCGAATCTGCGCGGCTATGCCCCGGAAGTGTCCGGAGTGGCGAAAACCAACGCCAGGGTCACCGTGAAACAGCAGGGACGGGTGATTTATGAAACCACGGTTGCCGCCGGACCGTTTCAGATCAGGGATTTAAGCAATGCGCTGTCCGGCAAACTGGATGTGGAAGTGGCGGAGCAGGATGGTTCAGTACAGACCTTTCAGGTGGATGCGGCAAGTGTACCGTATCTGACCCGTCCGGGACTGGTGCGTTACAAAGTGGCGCTCGGTAAACCCTCGGAATATGACCACCGTGTCAAAGGACCGGAGTTTATCAGCAGTGAGTTTTCATGGGGTATCAGTAACGGCTGGTCTGTTTACGGCGGCGGGTTATTTGCCGGTAAATATAATGCTGTCTCGGCGGGTATCGGCCGTGACCTGCTGATGCTGGGGGCATTATCCGCCGATATCACCCAATCCCGCGCGTCACTGCCGGACGGTGAAACCAAAAAAGGCGGCTCTTACCGGCTGAGTTATTCCAAACGGTTCGATGCCACCAACAGCCGGGTCACCTTTGCCGGATACCGGTTTTCAGAGCGGGATTTTATGACCATGTCGCAATATCTGAAAGCCCGTTATCACAATTCAGCGGTAACGGGTAACGGCAAAGAGATGTACACCATGACATTCAGTCAATCGTTCAGTTCGCTGAATACCAATGTGTACCTGAATTTTAACCACCAGACCTACTGGGATCGCCCGGCAAGTGATAACTGGAATATTTCCACCTCTCATTATTTTGATATCGGGCAGGTGAAAAATATCAGTCTGAATTTATCGGCTTACCGCAACCGCCACGAAAACGGACGCGATGACGGGATGTATGCCGGGCTGTCTGTGCCGTGGAGGGAGAGTGGTAGTTTTGGTTACAGCGGACAATTCAGTAAAGGGCAGAACAGTCACTCGGCGGATTATAGTGACCGGATTAATGAGCGGACAAATTACCGTCTCAGCACAGGAGTGACCGGCGATCACCGGGTCACCGGTAACGGTTATATGAATTATCGCGGCGATAAAGCGGAAGTAACCGCAATTGCCGGATTTTCCGGTGAACGCTACAGTGCGGCCGGGCTGTCTGTACGCGGCGGGTTTACCGCCACCGCAGAAGGTGCGGCACTGCACCGCAGTGGTGTGATGGGCGGAACACGGATGCTGGTGGATACCGGCGGAGTAGCTGATGTTCCTGTCCGGGGCGGAGGTGCTGAAACCACAACCAACTACTTTGGTAAAGCGGTCGTCAGTGACGTCAGTAACTATTACCGCAGCAGCGTTAATGTGGATCTGAACCGGCTGGGGGAAAACGCCGAAGCCACCCGCTCTGTAGTACAGGGCACGCTGACGGAAGGTGCTGTCGGTTTCCGCCGCTTCGGTATTGTCTCAGGACAGAAAGCGATGGCGGTACTCAGCCTGGCTGACGGAGATGTTCCGCCGTTCGGGGCCGTGGTTCAGAACCACGATCATATACAGACCGGGATGGTCAGTGAAGATGGCATGGTCTGGCTCTCCGGTATCAATCCGGAAGAGACAATGCAGGTGTCATGGGGCGGGGATGTTCAGTGTGAAATCCGTTTCCCGGCGACGATCCCGGACGGAAATCTGCTGTTGCCGTGTGTCTCTGTGGCGAATCCGGTACATGAAAAGTCAGAAAAGTCAGAAAAGTCAGAAAAGTCAGAAAAGTCAGAAAAGTCAGTAAAAACAGAAAAAATATCCCGTTGGCTGACAGATGCTGACGCGGAGAACACCAGAGAGAGTAAGCAATGAAGAATCAATACAACCGTTTTACTTCACGAAGCCTTCCGGTACTGATACTGGCCGGTATCCTGGCTGCGCCGGCAGGACAGGCGGCGATTGCACTGGACAGAACCCGTGTCATTTTAAACGGCAGCGAACGGGCGGAAAGTGTTGAAATTTCTAATCAAAATAAAGAGTTACCGTATCTGGCTCAGGCATGGATTGAAGATGCGCAGGGTAACAAAATCAAAGATCCGCTGGTGGCACTCCCCCCCATTCAGCGGGTGGAAGCCGGTGAAAAAAGTCAGGTAAAAATTCAGCCGACAGCCGGAATGAAGATGCTGGCGCAGGATAAAGAGAGTCTTTATTACTTTAATCTGCGGGAGATCCCGCCGAAAACGGACAAAGCCAACACATTGCAGATTGCCTTACAGACCCGCATCAAACTGTTTTACCGTCCGGCGGGCTTAGTGGTGACGCAGAATGCAAAACCATGGCAGGAGAGTATTACCCTGACCCGGCAGGGAAATACATACACGGTGAATAATCCGACTCCGTATTACGTGACGATTTCATCCGCATCTGCCGCATATAAAGGAAAGGATATCAGTGGGTTTGAGGCATTTATGATTGCGCCAAACAGCAGTGAAGTTCTCGGCGGCAGTGCCGTGTCACTGGGGAATGCGCCGGTACTGGGTTACATCAATGATTACGGCGGCCGCCCGAAAATGATTTTTACCTGTCAGGGTAATACCTGCCGGGTGGGCGAAGTGAAACCGGGCTGATGCGAAACCACAGACCAGGAGCAGAGAAAGTGAAGAGATTCATTCCGTGTATGGCTGTGCTGTGTTCCGGTCTGCTGATGTGTTCAGCGGTACACGGCGCGGATGTTGAAGTAAAAGGGCAGTTGGTGTTTGAACCATGCACCTTATCGCAGGCGAGTGAAAATATCACGCTGTCGTTCGGTACGATAGTCAAAAACTATTTTTATACCGCAGACCGGACACCGCCGGAGCCGTTCAGTATTGAGCTGGAAGGATGTGATACCACTATCGGTAAAGAAGCCTTTATCACGTTTCGCGGGGCTGAAAGCAGCGCGCTGCCGGGATTGCTGGTGCCGGATAACGGCACATTACCGGGATTGGCGATCGGAATCGAAACCTCGGCAGGGCCGCTGCCGCTGAATAAAACCAGCCCGGCATATGCCCTGAGTGACGGCACAACCACACTGAATTTTCAGGGGTATGTGCAGGCAGAGCCGGATGCTGTTAAGGATAAAACCCTGACGACAGGTGTGCTGTCAGCGACAGCCACGTTTGAAATCTCATATCCGTAGCCCGCAGGGCACAACACAGACAGGACAGTATTATGACATTCATAAAACGGTTTAACCGGCAGGCTGCGCATACCCTACTACCGGGCTGGATGTTATTAGCGGTAGTGAGCCTGACGGTATTTCCCGCGCAGGGTAAAACCGGTGATGAAAACCGGCTGAAAATAAATATATCCGGTACGGTGATTGCCACCGGGCGCTGCACATTCAGCAATCAATCATCACCGGATATTAATTTCGGGGATATTCGTTTTTCCTCCGTATCCGGTGTAAATAATATTACCGGTAGTTATATCAGACCGCTGGACAGCGGAATGACCTGTACCGGTGATACAGCAGGAAAGACCCGCTTTCGCCTGGACTCTGCGCGGGGTGATACCGTTGATGATGCCGGTCATAAATTGCTGCCTGTCAGTGTCGGCAGCACACCGGTAATAAATGCAAATCTGGGGATTCGTCTGCTGGTTAACGGAAAACAGCAGGATATTAATACTGATTTTAACGTGGATATTCTGAATCTGCCGAAGCTGCAGGCCGAATTAGTGCAGGTACATCCTGATGATAATACATGGATAAACGGACAATCCATTACATCACAAGCTATTTTAACCATGACTTTTGATTAACCGGGAAATAATGAAAATGAAAAAATAATAATAGTTATGTTATCCGGTTTTTTCTTACTGGCAGCATGGTCAGTGCAGGCCGGGCAGGAACAGACCGGTGATAATAAAACCTTTAATTTTACCGGTACACTGAGAGCGCTGTCTGTCTGTACGGTAAATAATAATCAGACGATTACAGCAGATTTTAAAAATGTCGGTATTAATAAGCTGGACACGAAAGTCTACAGCCTGCCGCTTAATTACACACTGGATTGTCCCGGAGTTAATCCGGCAAATACGCTGCGGATGATCTTTATGACATCCCGCCCGTCGGTATCTGATCCGTCAGCGATTGAAAGTGATGTCAGCGGTTTGCTGGTACGGATTCTGAAGGACGGACAGCCGCTTGAGTTAAATAAATTTTTCAAAATCGATGATGTTACGCAGCGGCCAAAGCTGGAAGCACTGCTGGTAAAAGTGCCGGGCATGGACTTAACACAGTCTCCGTTCCGGGCCACCGGCACGCTGGTGGCGGAATATTTGTAGGAGTAAATGATGAATAAATTAATGATACGTGTGGCGGCGCTGTTTTTTCTGCTGATGGTGTCTCAATCTGTATATGCAAGAGGCTGGGTGGGTGCAAGATCACCTTGTGCAAAAGGAGGTCACGAGGTCAGTCCGGGGTCGGGGATGGGGATGGATTGTGAATGGAGACACTCTGCCGGTGCTTATTATGGTGTTAACCAGCGTGTTGAGATAAGACCGAATATGTTTACCGAGGGTGATGATCAGGCTTATGTGCCGCTTTCCGGCCTGTTTGAATTAAAAATGTACTGGTGTCCCTTACCGGAGAATATGGATACCTGCAGCAGAGCAAACGGGACATTATTGTTATCGGGTGGTGTGGTTAAGCTGAACTCTTCTATCCCATTGAAAAAACAGGATATTGTTAAGCGGTTTGCCGGTAACAGATCGCCATCAGCAGGCGGGTATTGTATTACACTCAGTGACGTTAATACCGGTTATGAATACAGAGGTAATCTGGGTTACGGGCCTGACGGCCGGGGTATATTTTGCGGGGATGTGTATAAATTACCTATGGAACCCCCGAAATGCCTCCTGAATAATGGCGCTGATCTGGATGTCCTGCTGGGTAAACTGGAACGGAATAATATTGCGGTAAAAGCCGGTTCATCTGTTCAGTCTGTTTCCAAAGATATTTCAATAAACTGCAGCGGAAGTATGGCTTACAACGCCAATATGGAATT
The DNA here is from genome assembly GCF_022819185.1 of Morganella sp. HSTU-ASny43. Classification (NCBI taxonomy): domain Bacteria; kingdom Pseudomonadati; phylum Pseudomonadota; class Gammaproteobacteria; order Enterobacterales; family Morganellaceae; genus Morganella; species Morganella sp. HSTU-ASny43. The sequence continues at coordinate 26,724 of NZ_WSPG01000024.1, read as the reverse complement.
GAAGTATACCCCGCTCATCGTCGGTGGTGAGGAAATCATCAGCACGACAACGAAGGGGCTGGGAATAGCTGTTATCTATAGCGGTAATGTTGTCAGGCCGGGGAAAAGCTATCCGCTGAGTTATCAGCCGGGTATTCATACCCTGAAGCTGGGTTTTGAAGCAGTGCGTGACCCGGCTGTTGCGGCGACAGACCTGAAAACCGGGGATTTTACGGCGAATGCTGTTTTGGTTTTCACGGAGCAGTAATCACAATTTAATACTGCGGAACCGGGCCACATTACTGGCGGTATATAACACGGTGTGCTGAATATTACGGTGACCGAGATAATCCTGAATTAACCGGGTGTCTGTTCCTCTGTCCGCTAATGCATAACCGCAGGCATGGCGCAGCATATGAGGATGTGCCGCAATATTCAGATCGGCGGACAATCCGCTGTCGCGGATAATCCTGAATATCTGCTGGCGGGATAACCGCCCGCCTTTACGGGAAAGAAAAAGCCAGGGTTCGGCATAATGTACAGATGTATTCCGTTGTTCCAGCCACTGTATCAGTAATTGATATTCAAGGGACTGTAAGGGCTGATTGGTGCTTAATCCGTTTTTCAGCCGGGTAATATGAATGGTTTTTTCATCCATATTAACATCACTGAGCATTAATCCGGTCAGTTCACTGGCCCGTAATCCGTGACTGAAACAAACGGCAATCAGACATTGATTACGAATATGGTTAATTGAGTCAGGTAATGATGATATTAAGGAATGAACCTCCTGTTCACTCAGGTGTTTTCGTTCTTTCATGGAAATATTCGGTATAGTTATTAAGGTCAGGTTTTATTATTTATCTGACGTTATCACAAAATAAACAGATGTCCTATTTTGTATTGTTATTGAATTGATGTTGTTAATGAATGGAATTGATAAATTATTGCTGATTTATCTGACGTTAATAACATTTTTTGTTATCTGACTTTCATTTTATTGTTGTGTATTGTGTTTTTTATTGCTTTTTTTATTTATTTTAACCGGAATTATTTGGCTATTGACAGGTGTTTCTTTTAATTTTTACTGGTGAGATAAATTTAAATTTATTCAGGTGGTAAATTTAAATTTATTTTTATTTTCTTCCCGAATGTATTTCCGGGGGATGTTATTTCTGAAGGTAATAAATATGACAGATATTCTATATGATTCCGATATGGCATCGGTAAACCGAGCTGTCGGTGGCCGGCTTTTTTGCAGACGAAAAGCGCTGGGTTATTCAGGACAGCAGATTGCTGCCTGTCTGGGGATCAGTCAGCAGCAATTATCCCGTTATGAACGGGGGCAAAGCCGGATTAATGTCGGCCTGCTGGTCAGGGCAGCAGATATTTTAAAGACACCGGTCGGCTGGTTTTTTGCCGGGTGTCAGGACAACGCTTTATATGAAGAAAGTCTCAGTGTTCAGTCTGATATTTATACAGCGGCATCAGTGACATCAAAATCAGAATATCTCAACTGAGAGAAAGCGGCTCCGCCGGTATTGCGGAGCCTCAGATTGTTGGCAAAGTCCGGGAAAAAACAGGCCGGGATTTTGTCAGCAATCTTATATCAGAACATCAGCTCTTTTTCACAAACTCAGATTTCAGTTTCATCTGACCAAAGCCATCGATTTTACAATCAATATTGTGGTCACCTTCCACTAAACGGATCCCTTTGACTTTTGTGCCGATTTTCAGCATGGATGAGCTGCCTTTGACTTTCAGGTCTTTGATGACTGTCACGGCATCGCCGTCCGCCAGTAAATTGCCGTTGGCATCTTTGACGATCAGTTCGTCGCTTTCCGCTGCCGGTTCGGCATCATTCCATTCGTGGGCACATTCAGGGCACACATACATTGCACCGTCTTCATAGGTGTATTCAGAATTACATTTCGGACATGAAGGTAATGACATAATGAGACTCTCAGATTTTCACAATGGGGAGCAGCAAATTGTCACACGATGGGGTGATATTTGCCCGTGGTTATGTGCACTGTCTTCAGTGCGGCCGCCAGTATAGCGGGATCGGCACCTTTTTGCAGCTTTTACCGGATAAAGAGTGTGGTTATCGCCTTTTCCGGCTCCCGGACAATAAACAGGTAAATAACGCAATAACAGCCTCCGGTTTCCTGAAAAATCCGCCAGTGCTGATAATCACCGGAGTTTATCTTTTTTTCGGAATAAGTACTCAGGGGGAGTACATAATTACGCAGCGGACTCTTATATATTGAAACTGCATTATTTTAATAACCGGTTTCTGACTTCTTTATTTATTTGTCTGTGGCACATCAGGAGTGAAATATGCGTAACGTTGTCCGTTCTTTATTATTGTCTGCGGCGCTCGTGGCCGGGTCGTTAAATACCGCCTTTGCCGATCCGCATTTAAATTTTGCCTGGCCGGTGAATGTGGGGCCGCTGAATCCGCATCAGTACGCGCCGAATCAGATGGCCGGACAAACCATGGTGTATGAGCCGCTGGTCCGTTATATGAATGACGGAACCGTAAAGCCCTGGCTGGCGGAATCATGGACAGTTTCGGATGACGGTAAAACCTATATTTTCACATTACGTGAAGATGTGAAGTTCTCCAACGGCGAAAAATTTGATGCCGCTGCGGCCAAAGCAAACTTTGATGCCATTCTGGCAAACCGCGAGCGTCACGCCTGGCTTGAACTGGCTAATCAGATTACGGCGGTTGAGGATATCGCGCCGAATCAGTTAAAAATCACCCTGAAAGATGCTTATTATCCTATTCTGCAGGAGCTGGCGCTGCCGCGTCCGTTCCGCTTTATTGCACCGTCACAGTTTAAAGACGGCGGCACCAAAGACGGTATTATTAAACCGATCGGCACCGGTCCGTGGATATTAACGGAATCCCGTCTGAGTGAGAAAGATGAATTTGTCCGCAACGAATCGTACTGGGGTAAAAAACCGGTTTATGAATCCGTTACGTTTAAAGTAATTCCTGACCCGAATACCCGCGCCGTGGCATTTGAAGCCGGTGAGGTGGATTTATTATATGGCACGGACGGTATTATTTATCCGGACACCTATCAGCGCTTTAAAAATATGCCGGGCTATACCACCAAACTCTCTGCACCTCTGGAATCACTGGTGCTGGCTATCAATACCAAAACCGGGCCGACCCGTGATTTAGCTGTGCGTAGAGCCATTAATCACGCGGTTGATAAAGATAAAATGATTGAAAAGGTGCTGTATGGCACACAATTAAAAGCTGACACCCTTTTCTCAGAAAATGTGCCGTATGCAGACGCCGGCTTAACACCGTATGCCTATAACGTTGAGGAAGCGAAATCGCTGCTGGAAAACGCCGGCTGGAAAGCGAAAACCGAAAACGGTATCCGTGAGAAAGATGGCGAGCCGCTGGTGGTGGAGCTGAATTTTGTCGGTACCGATGCGGTGGCGAAGTCGATTTCTGAAGTGGTTCAGGCCGATCTGCGCCGCGCCGGGATTGATGTGAAGCTGGTCGGAGAGGAGGAAAGCAGTATCTACTCACGTCAGAAAGACGGCCGCTTCGGGATGATTTTCAACGGCACCTGGGGTGCGCCGTTTGACCCGCACGCGTTTGTCAGTTCCATGCGTATTCCGTCCCATGCCGATTATCAGGCACAACAAGGGCTGGCGGATAAAGCGGAAATCGATGCCAAAATCACACAGGTGCTGACCACCACAGATGAAAAACAGCGTCGTGCGTTGTATCACGATATCCTGACCCGTCTGCATGAAGAAGCGGTTTATCTGCCGCTGACCTACATCACTGCCATTGCGGTGGCAAAACCGGAAATCGGCGATGTACCGTTCAGCGCGATGTCAAATGAGATCCCGTTTGATCAGCTGACACCGGCTGCGAAGTAACAGGTCCGCGATTATGATGCGATTTATTTTCCGGCGGGTGCTGCTGCTGATTCCGATGCTGCTCGGCACCTCGCTGTTTATCTTTCTGATCCTGCGCCTGGGGCCGTCTGACCCCGCGCTGGATTATCTGCGGCTCTCCAAAATTCCGCCGACCCCGCAGGCGGTGGAAAGCGCCCGTGAGCTTCTCGGTCTCGATAAGCCGATCATGACCCAGTATTTTCACTGGCTGTCTGACGCGCTGCATCTGGATTTTGGTATCTCTTATGCCACACAGAAACCGGTGCTGCCGGATCTGCTCTATTTCCTGCCCGCCACACTGCAACTGGCGGGGCTGGCACTGGCGCTGACTATTATTCTGTCTGTGCCGATGGGGATGCTGGCGGCGCGTTACCGCGAAAAATGGCCGGATCAGCTGGTGCGGGTGATTGCGTTTATCGGGGTTTCCATGCCGAATTTCTGGCTGGGGTTCCTGCTGATCCTGCTCTTTTCGATTCACCTCGGCTGGCTGCCGCCGATGGGTAAAGGGGAAGCAAAACACCTGATCATGCCGGTCATTGCTATCTCGCTGATGTCACTGGCGATTAATGCCCGGTTGCTGCGGGCAAGCATGCTTGAGGTGGCCGGGCAGCGCCATGTCCGTTATGCGCGGCTGCGCGGGTTATCTGAAATGACAGTGGAGCGCTCACATATTCTGCGAAACGCCTGGCTGCCGGTGATCACGGCTATCGGTATGCATATCGGGGAACTGCTCGGCGGCGCGCTGATTATCGAGAGTATTTTCAGCTGGCCGGGTGTGGGGCGCTATGCGGTCTCTGCCATTATGAACCGGGATTATCCGGTGATTCAGTGCTTTACCCTGCTGATGGTGGTGATTTTTGTCCTCTGTAACCTGGTTGTGGATATTATTTATGCGATTGCGGATCCCCGCATCCGCCTCTCTGCGGAGGGTATCGAATGAGCGATATGATACTGAAAGCCCCTTCCGCCTGGCGGACACTGAGCCGCAATCTTTTGTTGTGGTTTGCGCTGTTTGTGGTGGCACTGCTGGTGCTGGCCATGATTGCCGGGCCGTGGATCTCCCCGCATGATCCGGATCTGGTGGAGTTATCAAACCGGCTTCAGGAACCGGATAGTCAGTACTGGCTTGGTACTGACCATCTCGGGCGTGATATTTTTTCCCGTCTGATTGCCGGGGCGCGGATTTCTCTCGGCACTGTCGCTATCACGCTGGTGATTATTATGACGCTCGGACTGGTGATCGGCGGCATTGCCGGGTTTACCGGCGGACGGACGGATCAAATCATCATGCGGTTTACCGATGTGTTCCTGACATTCCCGACACTGGTACTGGCTCTGTTTTTAATCGGTATCCTCGGTACCGGGCTGACAAACGTGATTATCGCGATCGCATTGTCACACTGGGCGTGGTATGCGCGGATTGTCCGCGGGATCATCCTCTCGCTGCGCCACCGGGAATTTCTGCTGGCCGCACGTCTGAGCGGCGCCGGGAATGTGCGGATCTTTCTCCGGCATCTGTTTCCGGCCACCATTTCCCAGCTGATCGTGCTGGCGACTCTGGATATCGGCCACATGATGCTGCATGTCTCCGGGCTGTCATTCCTCGGGCTGGGCGTGGCGGCTCCCACCGCAGAGTGGGGCGTGATGATCAGTGATGCCCGCCAGTTTGTCCGGACATCACCGATGCTGATTTTCTGGCCTGGTTTAATTTTATTTTTCAGTGTGATGGCGTTTAACATCCTCGGGGATGCTCTGCGTGATCGTCTGGATCCGACACTGAGGGCCGGGACATGTCATTAAATCATTCTGTACTGGAGGTCAGCCATCTGTCGGCGGGGTATCTGCATAATAATCATGCCCATTTCCTGATTTCTGATCTGTCATTTTCACTGCGGCGCGGCGAAGTGCTGGCGCTGGTCGGCGCGAGCGGCTCCGGCAAATCCATGACCTGCTCTGCGCTGCTGGATGTACTGCCGCCGGGTGTGCAGAAAACACAGGGCACTATTTTGCTGGACGGACAGCCGGTCACCGGACAGGCCCTGCGCGGCAGGGAAGTGGCGTCGATTATGCAGAACCCGCGCAGTGCATTTAACCCGGTGCGGACCATGCATCAGCATATTACCGAAACACTGAAGGCCACCCGGCAGCCGCTGCATGATATTGATAAACGCATCCGTGATGTGCTGGCGGAAGTGGAACTGGGGGACAGTGAGCATATCCTGAAGCTCTATCCGTTTGAGATGAGCGGTGGCATGTTACAGCGGATGATGATCGCGATTGCGATCCTCAGCGACGCGCCGTTTCTGTTTGCTGATGAGCCGACTACCGATCTGGATCTGGTGGTGCAGATGAAAATTCTCGATTTGCTGGATCACGTAGTATCTGACCGGCAGACCGGGCTTTTGCTGATCACCCATGATATGGGTGTGGTGGCGCGTCTTGCCGATCAGGTGGCGGTGCTGTCAGACGGGAACATTATTGAAACCGGCCCGGTGGAGGATATTTTTTCCCGGCCGCGCTCACCGGTGACCCGCAATCTTATTTCTGCACATCTTTCATTGTATGATCTGGAGCTTTCCGCATGACATTGATCTCTGTTGAACACCTGAGCAAAAGCTACCAAAGCCATTCACTGATGGGAGCGGGAAAGCCGCGCTGTATTCTCGATGACATTTCCCTGACCCTGAATGAAGGGGAGACCGTTGCCCTGCTCGGACGCAGCGGCTGCGGAAAAAGCACGCTGGCACGTCAGATCTGCGGGCTGGAATATCCGGAAAAAGGGGATGTTTTTTACCGCGGAATGCCGGTGCGCAAACTGGATAAAAAACAGCTGCGGCAGTTCCGTTCGGAGATCCAGATGGTCTTTCAGGATCCGCCGGGGGCGGTTGATCCACGTTTTACCCCGGAGCAGATTATTGCCGAACCACTGAAATTGCTGACCTCACTGGATGAAACACAGCGCAAAGCCCGGACTGCGGAACTGCTGGATATGGTGGAACTGCCGCTGTCAGTACTCGGCAAACTGCCGTCGCAGATCAGCGGCGGACAGTTACAGCGCATCTGCATTGCACGGGCGCTGGCCCCGGATCCGCGTCTGATCATCCTGGATGAAGCGGTATCAAACTTGGATATTCATCTGCAGGCATCTCTGCTGACACTGCTCGGGCAGTTACAGAAAACGCAGGGGATTGCGTATCTGTTTGTCACACATGATCTGCGGCTGGTCAGCCGGTTTGCCGCACGCGTGGTGGTTATGGATGAGGGCAAAATTGCAGAAACATCGCCGCAGGGGTGTATTGAGCAACTGCGCCATCCGGCATCACTGGCACTGAAAAATGCAGTATTGCCGCCATTCCCGTCTTCCCACCGGCGAAAAACGGTATCCGTCTGATAAAAATAAAAAAAGCGCCGTGATATTAACAGGGCGCTTTTACTCATTATTTACGGTTTATACTTTACCGGAGCAACTGCATTTGGCGGCAGTCTCTTTGTGATGATGAACATCTGTGCCGCAACAGGCATCAATGGCTTTATTGATAATATCCGCCAGCTTATTGACGGTGGAAATAATTGAGGAAAGCTGTTCACACACATCGCGGCAGTCTGCATGTGAATGACCGTTATCCGGAATCACCGGCGGCGTCAGGCTGTCACAGAGAATTTCCTGTAATACCAGCAGGAAGTTCGCGATACCGGTGGTGTAGATATAAGAGCGCCCGCCGGTCTGCTCTGCCAGCCGCTGATACTCCTTTGTCACTTTGTCTCTTTCCGCAATCGACGGGAAGCGATCAAGGTTTTCCGGGCGGTCATCCGGGGTTCCCTGATAGGTGTAAACTTTGACGCCGTGAAGCTGCGCGACACCAATAGCCTCACTGTTTTTCGTGACAGCGGCACTGGTCAGTATTCCGCCGCCGCCTTCCATGCCTTCATCACCCAGCACAAAAATGGCGCGCCGGGCGCCGGGACGCCAGTCAAAATATTTACTGGCATCAATAACCGCGCGGCATAAATCCTCCTTATTCCCGGCATGGTCACGGCCATCAGCCTCTGTAAATGGTTTTCTGGCCTGTAAGTTTCCCTCGGATGCGCCTTTGCCAATCAGATAATCACTCACTGTCTGATCAAACTTTGTGCCGGTCCAGGTACCCTGAATGCCCAGGAAAGTCGCCCGCAGCTGAGACGGACAGCGGGCTGCCGCTTTCTCTATCGCTGCGTCTATTTCACGGCTCAGATCGGCGGACTCATCTGACATTGAGCCGCTGGTATCAATAATTACCACCAAATCCAGTGCGATATCACTGTTACCGCCCATGACCTGTACTACCGGGTCAATACCGGCTGCCGGTGCAGACAGATCCTGTGTGTTGAGATCCTGATTCATTGTTTTTCCTCTGTGTTTATTGCAGGTGTGTTTTCTGTGCAATTTGTTGCGCAGAGGGGCAGTATCTTTTTATTTCTCAGGGATGTATTTTCTAAAAAATAACAGAATCAGTTTATTTAGTGAGGGGGAGTCATGGCCCCGGTGACAGTGGCATGGCCGGGGCAGAAGGTGTGGTTATTTTTACAATAAAAAATCGGGTTTATTAATATTTTTATTTAAAAACAATAAATTATCTATGTCCAATAAAGTATGAACAGTATCTGATGAATCATATTGTTTTCTGAGTTCATTCAGAAAAACGATCAGTGAGATATCCAGTGCTGTGAGTATCCGGAACAGCAGGCTGACCGTCAGATTCCCTTTACCCAGCTCATAGCGGGAAACCTGTTGCTGACTGATTTCAAGTGTAAAGCCTAACTTCTCACCGCTTATTTTTTTCAGCTTACGAAATCTGTACAGCACCTCCCCGATATTTTTATTGAGTAAATCTGAATCTATGCATTGATATTTCTGCACCATTTATCTCCGTAGATTAAATCTGTCATAACAGGAATGGTTGTTATTCCCGGTAAATAATTACCGGTTGTGTTTTCTTGTCTTATTAACATGTCTGGTGTTTTTTTCAAAAAAATGAATTGTGTATCTAATGATTAAAATTAAATAACACATGTTATTTTTTGATGCAAATATAATCTTGGTATGTTTTATTATTTTCATAAATTTACATATTTGGTATGTAGTTTAATCACTTTTATTTGACACAGCGCAAAATATAAAAAATCTCTCATGTTTTACATGAATTTTTTGTTGAAATTTTTTATTCGATCTTTTCGTGTCATTGTCTGACAAGACATGTTAAGCAAATCGTGAGCATAAAATGCGTTATTTTGTCTGTAATAATGGGCGTTTTTCAGTATATTTCGCCATCAGTATAATGTGACAATATTAAATTATTGCTTGTTTTACAGTTATTTGTATTGTTTTTATCACAGAGGGAGTGTGATGGCAGCGGTATTATTTAATTGTTAAATTTTATGCGGTCACGCGTTAAGAAAACAAACATCTGTAACAAAATTCTGTTTGTTTTGATTTCAATGCATTAAATTTTGTTTAAATTGCGATTAAGTGACATTTCATGCTATTGTTAATCCAATTATAGATAAATAAAGAATAAACATTCCGGGGATTTTGTTACTAAGTAATGTTTACTTACATCTTTCATATTAATTCATTGAAATATCAGTTAAAAATAATCAAAACAATTTATTAACATCATTATCATAAAAATATCTTATCTATTATCGTGGTTGTAATAACAGATAAACACACGTAATGTGTAACGTAAATATAACCTGAATTATTTCTGATAATAATATTTATCTGCTGACTTTATATATTAATAAAGCCGGATGGATTTTATTTAATTGTTTTTTAACTTTTGTATCCTGCTTTTATTTTTGCGCCGGGAGGCTTTCCCTTATGAAAAAATATAAATCTGTAAAAAGATTCGCATTGCCGGTATCTATTATACTGGGGTCGGGATTATATTCACTTCCCGGTATAGCGGATCCCTGTACATCGGTGACAGACGGCGACGGAAAAAAACACCTGACCTGTACCTCCACTATTTATTATTACAATTCTGGTGAGCACGGCGGAACGGCATTATCCGATTATGCGAGTGTGACTATCAATACTACGCCGGAAGCGTCAATCTCGCCACTCCAGGGCTGGGCGGTTTACGGGAACAGCAGCACCTATAATTTCAATGAGCTGAATATTGAGACCAGCGGCGCCAAATCTGACGGTATCGTGACAAAAAACGGTGCCAGTAAAATCAATATTGATAAATTAACCATTAAAACCACAGGTTCTTCCGCTGATGGTCTGAACGTCGGCAAAGAGAGTAACGGCACGGTGATTACCGTGGGTGACGATGCCTATATTGATGCATTCGGGATGGGGGTGCGTGCTAACTCATCAACTATCGGCACCAACGAGAACCTGATTACCCTCGGGAAAAATGCAGTCATTATTTCGCACGAAGCCGGCAGTAATCTGGAATTTCTGGGACGCGAATTAGGCACCGGATATGCGGTTTACGCCGGGAATACCAACTCCGCAGCAACCGGGGATGCCCGTGTGGTGATCGGCGATAACAGCACCATTGTGGCAAACGGCGGCTCTGCGCATGCGGTTTATGCCAACAAAGGCGGTATTATCGAACTGGGTTCAACGAATATCCGCGCCGAAGGCACGACGGCACACGGTATTTATGCCGAAGCCGGATCGAAAAAGGTTGGTGGTGCAACAGTTACTGCGGGCAGTCAGGTATATCTCGGCGGTGATACCACCATTAATGTGGTCAGTGACGGCCGGAAATTTGCCCTGTATGCCAAAGGGGCGGATTCACAGATATCCTCTTCTGATCGCCTGTCCGGTGACAGCATCCGCAGTGTATTCACCGTTGACGGCGATATGAAAGCAGAGACAAAAGGGATTATTGATCTGCAGATGGCGGATAACAGCCGGTTCTCCGGCAGTACCAACTCACTGGAATATAATGCGGCAGGCGCGCCGAATACGACCACAAACGGTACCATTAATCTGGATATTGCCGGTGCCAACAGTATCTGGAATATGACCGCTGATTCAGTGCTGTCAAACCTGACACTGACCGGTGCGACACTCCGTTATAACTCTCCGGATGATCTGAGCGATCCGGACGCCTTTGTACCGAAAACACTGACCGTGGCTGGTGATTACACCGGTAACGGCGGCCACCTGATTATGAATACGGTGCTGAACGGGGATGATTCACCGACTGATAAACTGCTGATCAAAGGTAATTCTGCCGGAACCACTACCGTCAGTTTTGTGAATATCGGCGGGCAGGGCGGGCTGACCATACTCAACGGCATTGAAGTTATCACGGTTGACGGTATTTCTGACGGTACTTTCACTCAGAACGGGCGGATTGTTGCCGGGGCGTATGATTATTATCTGGGACGCGGTAAAAACGGCAATGAGAATAACTGGTATCTGACATCAGATTACAGCCCGGTGACACCGGAACCAGAACCAGAACCAGAGCCGGAACCGGAGCCAAAACCGGAACCGGTAGTCCGCCCGGAAGCCGGGGGATATATCAATAACCTGTATATGGCAAATAACCTGTTTAATGTGCGTCTGCATGATCGTCTCGGTGAAACCCAATATACCGATGTACTGACCGGTGAGCGCAAAGTTACCAGTCTGTGGCTGCGGAATGTGGCCGGACATTCAACCGTGAAAAGCGGCGACGGACAGTTAAAAACCGGGACAAACCGTTATGTGGTACAACTGGGCGGGGATATCGCACAGTGGTCTGATAATGATCTTAACCGCTATCATATCGGGTTAATGGCGGGTTACGGCCGCATCAGCGGCAAGACCACAAACCATGTGACAAAGACCAGAGCCAAATCTGACGCAGATGGTTACAGTGCCGGGATCTACGGTACTTACTACGCGAATGAAGCGGATAAAAGCGGTCTGTATGTTGACAGCTGGGTGCAGTACAACTGGTTTAAAAACCGGATTAACGGAGACGAATTACCGGAAGAAAAATATAATTCTGACGGTATCACGCTTTCCGCCGAAGCCGGATACAGTTTCCTTATAAATGAAACACAGGGCAGTGATGGCAGTACCAACCGCTGGTTTATTCAGCCGAAAGCACAGGTGACCTATATGGGTGTGAAAATGGATACCCATACAGAGCGGGGCGGTACCCGCGTATCGGCGACCGGTGAAGGGAATATTCAGACCCGTCTCGGGGTAAGAGTGTACGGACTGGGACAGGCGTTGCAGGATAAAGACAATGATCGTCACTTCCAGCCGTTTGCTGAAATTAACTGGCTGAATAACAGTAAGATGACCGGCGTGTCCATGGACGACGATCACGTTGGTCAGTCCGGCACCCGCAATATCGGTGAAATTAAAGTGGGGATTGAAGGACAACTGACCCGCAATGCGGACATCTGGTTTAACGTGGCGCAGCAGGCCGGCAGTGATCATTACTCGGATACACAGGGTATGTTAGGTCTGAAATACCGCTTTTAACTGTCAGTAACATCCGGCCGGGGTAACAGGAATACTGTTATCCCGGTTTTTTTGTGTCCGGCGCTGATAGTGACTTAATCATTACCCCAGCGGTTCAGAAATTCAGCGATATCATCGATACGCTGTTTATTAATACCGGCTTCAGCTGCCATCTTTTTCTGGGCTTCCTCACTGATCTCTTCATTGTTCGTCAGACAGGTGATCAGTAACTGAAAATAGTGCGCCAGTCCGTCATACTCCTGCTCTTCAACCGGTTCTTCCGATTCCAGCGCGTACTCATCAGCGATATCGTAGTATTTATCCGGTACTATATTTTCCATAAATTCCTCCGGGGTTCATGCCGGTACCAGTGGTTTGTATCACACCATTGTAGCCGATCCGGCTTCGTTTTAGCACCTTACCCGGCGCTCCATCGTTATATAATATGATCTTTCCGGAAACGGATGGCGACCAACACGTATTTACCGGCTCAGGTTTCTTTTCTTGAAAGTTGTGATTTAAAAAAGGAATAAATGAGAGGAAAGATAAAAAACCGGAAAATCGCGCCTTAAAAATGATATCACTAATACAAATGTAACTGTATTAACCGACCGGTATGCGGCAAAGCAGCGAAATGAAATCACCTGTTGTGCCGGAAGGGCACAGAGTTGATTGTGGTTGTATCCGGCGGGGACAGGAAACCTGTTTTTACAGAAGCCTGAAAAGCAAAAACCCGCCATAAGGCGGGTTCTTTGAATAGTGGTGCCGGACTCGGAATCGATTTTATTATGTATCTTATTGGTTTTTAAATTTATTTTTTGATGTGATTATATTTATACCCTCATTTATACCCTCGGTTCGGGATCATACAGTGATGAAGGACCAAAAACAGCATAACAGCAGGGTTAATAGTTATAAATCCTACCAGTCAGCCTGAGGTATTAAAAGGGTATCACAGAGTGACTTCACCTCCTTTAAATGATTATGTATTGTTGTTTTTTTTTTCATATCTGAGCATTTACTCAGATTTGCCGACGATCAGTGAAGTGTTCATACATTTTCTCTGTCATCACCCATAGCGCTTTGTTCAGACGGATATCACCATCGATACCGGTCACGGCCCGAGTGCGTGATCGTTTCCCTTTGGCTGTACGTCCGGACAGTCCGCCTTTAATCAGGTTCTCCTGCAAACGCTGGTACACCGTCCACAGATCATCTTTCTTATCTTCCCACCGGCGGGGTTGCAGCACCTGTTCTTCTGTGATCGGTTGGTGGTCATCCCCGAACCGGTACGTAATGGCGGCATGCGCCAGCGCCTGCTGTGCCGGTGGTGGTAACAACAGCGACTGCATCTGTTCGCGTTTTTCAGCCACCGCATCAAACGTTTCCAGCACTTCATAAGCCCCTTCAATCACTTTATCGACGACATTACCTTTGTGCGGCACTCTGACCTCACCAAAGGTATCACCGCAGACCAGCCCGTTCTCACAAACCGCACGGAATAACCCCGGCAGCATCTGATAACTGCTGGTGCCGTCGTGGCTGTTTAACAGAATAATTTCCGGTACCTGGACGCCGGTGATCTGGTTATGACGGCGAAGGCGCAGCATATGCTTGGTGTGATCCCGGCGGCTGTCGTCACGGACCCGGGTCTGACAGGCAAAGAACGGATAAAAACCTTCTTTCTGCAGGCTCTCAAGCAGGGTTATGGTAGGAATATAAGTGTAGCGGTCACTGCGGGATTCATGTTTCTCTGCTGAAAAGACACTGGGTACAGTGCAGTATAATTCTTCGGTGGTTAACGGGCGGTCACGACGAATGATATTCGTTCTGCCGAAGCGGGAAGCTAAACGGGTCATAATAATACTCCTGTAGAATAAACAGATAAAAGGGGGCAGATAAAAACCGGGACTGAACGGGATAAAGGAAGAGATAAGATGAAGTGCTGCAGATACCGGCTTTTTATACGGTAACGAGGCTGTGGGTGGCATAGCTGCTGTGGTGAGTTATCAGGCCGGTTGCCTTCCGTGCCCGCAGAATATCGGTCGCAGTGATACTGCTGTTGCACTGATCGGTGCGGACCAGTGCGTATTTCTCCGCAAAGGCATTCAGTGCCTCACACAATGACACCCCGCGACAAAGGCAGGCCTCAATCACGCGCTCATTACTGAATTCCGTGTCGTTCAGAGTGAGGCCGTAGTGCTGTTGCAGCAGGTAAGTCAGCAGTGTCTGCCAGACGGCCGCCGGTGACGCGGGTACTGCTGTATTGTTCATGGCGCAGCTCCCGGTTAATCGATAAGACGGAAAATAGCGGCACACTCCTCATGCTGCAGGGCGTAGTCCCGCAACTGATAAAAATACTCCACTATCTCCGGACTTTCGGTTTTAAATGACCAGAGGCTGTAGGTAATGAGACATACCGCGATACCGGCCGCTTCGGGGCTCAGTTCCGCGTCATTGCCGTTATGCGGGTTAACCATCGGGAGTGACGTTTCAATCATGTCAGGCCAGATAAATGCGCCACCGTTGGTGAGCATGCTGAATTCCCAGAATGCACCGTGATAAATGTCACACAGATTATCCATCATCTTAAAAATGTCGCTTTCCAGGCGCTGCCAGTCCGGGACGCTGCCGAAATAAAACCGCCAGAATGTGCCCCTGCCACGGGGATGAACCAGATTGCTTTTGATGGCTGCAGGCTGCTGCAGCGGAAGTACTGATAACGTCATCGTGAAACTCCTTTGTATTTATGGGTAAGTGGGTTACTGATTTGTGAATGGCGCATAAAAAAACGGCAGACTGTGAACGTCTGCCGTCAGGGGTGATGTGATAAACCAGTATGCCGTACAGGTCAGCGGGGAAAGAGCCGACCCAGCAGACGGTCAAGGGTACCGCCCAGCACGGCTGAGCAGGCCAGCGCCGCACTGAGCCCGGCCGCCAGCTTTTCCGCTGAAGTGGCATCCTCATTGTCTGCCGCCTCAGCCGCGGCCTGCCAGGCGCAGTACGTGGCTAACGCCACCGTTACCACGCCGAGCGTGGTGGCCATTAATTTAAAAACAGACATCTGTGTTTCCTTTTTGTATGCTTCAGTTACTGCGGACCGGACCAGCTGTCAGTATCCATCTGCAGGAAGGACGCACAGTCTCCCTCTCCGGCTTTACAGACCCGCTCCGCGACGGATTTCGGCGGCCATTTCTGGTCTGTCTTATACTCCAGACCGTTATTGTCGATACAGCCCACCTTCAGCCAGTTGGCCTGAGCACCGGTATTATAATAAATACTGCTGATACAGGTCATGGCCACCGGAGCCGGATAGCCTTTGGACAAATCTGCTCTGGTCTCACTTTCCAGCTCTCCGGCGGGAAGTGGCTTCCACCCGGCGTTTCGGCCTTTGCTGTCGTTCTGCATTTTCAGCTGCTGCCCGTATTCCGGGGTCAGGTAATAAGTGTAACGATCAGGCTGCACCTCACCGGGCATGCGTAGTGCAAAAACCGGGGCGGACAGCAGTAAACAACCAAGCAGTGTCAGACTTCTTTTCATGGTGACATCCTTATTAAGGTAATGAACGGATAAACTGATAATGGGGTAATGCGGTGATAAATTCGGGACGGGTGACTGTCCGTGCGATAACGGTGTCCTGCCGGAAGCGGCGTCCGGACACTGCAATGTTCTGCAGCTGACTGAACCGGAACACCCGCAGGGCAGACTGCCATTCCCCGCACAGATACCAGTCCCGCTGAAAGTAAATCAGCTTGTAGGGAGACATGCCCTCATGGTCCTGACCGTCACAGCGGAAGCTGAGCAGCCGCCTGCGGACAATCGCCTGTGTCACCACATAAAAGCCGCCGAACAGCGTCGGGGCGGATTGCGGTGGCTCATGGTAGACCAGACAGGGGGCACCGTTTTCCGGACTGAGCAGCACGGACAGCAGCCTGCGGTCAAGCGAGGGGAACAGCGGGGTGATATGGGTGATATCGGCAAAGTACAGGATATCGCTGTCTGTCCGGTAAGGGCGCTGACCGGCGGCCAGCCTGTATCCGCCCTGATACGGCTCAGTGTCCAGAAAGACCAGACGCTCACTGAAATCCCGCTGCAGTGTGCGGGCCGAGACATTAAACTCACGGGCGAGCTGTGCCGGATACAGCGTTTCGCCGCGGAACAGGCGGCTGATAATCATGGCCAGCCGGAATGCAAGCCGGTCATGACGTGAATCTGGCGTATGCATGAGCGCAGCCTCCGTGAGTCAGTCAGATAAAAAGGGAATAACGAAATACGGAAATCAGGCCGCCAGGGCCTTCTGGCGCAGGTACGCCACAATGATGCAGGCCGGAATGGTGACCCGGTAAGCGGGACCGGCGATATCAGCTATCAGCCAGGCGGAGCTCAGCGCAATCCCGACGGGACCGGCCAATATGCCTAAGATGCGGGAACCGAAGAATACAGAAGCCATTCCGGTCACACCGGCTGTGGTTGCCATACCCCCCATCGCCTGTATCACACCGAAAGAGGCGATGGATGCGAGCTCCAGAGCAGCCACACCGGAGACATTTACTGCTGCCTGCAGAGCCATCATAACGAGCTGCGGAGTGGGATTAGTCAGGTTGAGTTTCATTTCCTGTGATAAGGCAGCCAGTGCGTCCGGTGACATATCACTGATGCTGGTTCTCATTATCTGCATCAGGAGATTGATTTCTGCTGTTTCTGTACAGTCTTCCTTTTCATGCTTTATTTTCATTCTGCTGCAGACATCCAGCAGAATTTCACGGTAGAGCACGCCTTTGTTGCCGCGCAGCAGCGTGGCCAGACTATTGGCACCGAAGGCCTGCAGTTCGGCACAGATGGCAGGCCAGTACTTCTGATGGTCGGGGTAAAAGAGCTGATATTCCGGTGAGGTGGTCAGAGACTCCGCCAGGCGCTTTTTGCCGTCTTTACTGTCGTGTGTCAGGACGGAGACCAGCAGACCGAGGTCCTCATTGCTGCACTGACCGATAAACGCGAGGTCGGGGTCGATACGGTAAGTTGCCATAACAGAAATTCCTTACAGGGTGATTTAAGACAACCACAGAATAACAAAGGGGTCTGACAGGGTATGACGCGGAAAATCGCTGTTTTCGGGGGATAAAAAACGGGAAAACGACAGGGTGTGTCGCCGGTCAGTTATTCTGACCGGTGTTTTCCCTGTCATATCAGTTGATTAATGTGTATCTGAAAAATCACTGATTCAGGCAAATTATTTTTTCTGTATCTGTGCGGTACCACTTTCTGCAGGTGCCTTCTGTTCCGTCTGAAGAGAAGCCGTACCGAAACTGCGCATTCCTGAGATATGGAATGCTTTTTTTACCAGCGATTTAACATAAAAACTAAACGGTATATGGGATGGGTCATTAGTAAAACTATATTCAGCACCCAGGTTTCCTCCGTTTAAATCAGGATAAATATCCATGACCTGCCTGGTTTTACTTCGGGAATCGAAGCTTTCATACGCTTTATAGATAATTTTCTTTTTTCTTTTTGCGTTGTTGTTTGCTCTGCTGTTTTCATAGCTTTCCGTTATCGTAAAATGTCTGGCCTGTCCGGTTGTATTATATTTTTCAAGGATTCCAAACCAGACGCTGTTTATTTCCCGGCCAAGAAGATAATTGTATTGCCTGTCCTTAAGGTAGAAGTTGATATGGATGTACATATACTCCCCGCCTGTCTCCTGTAACGACACCCAGAAACGGCCAATAACATTTCTTTTAAAGAATGCACGCGACCTGATGTTATTAAAAAATTCAGCCCTGAAATTATTTAATATTTTATTATAAGCATTGATGTTTTCCGGTGTTTCATTTCCAATGAACTGACGCCCTCTGTTAACAGATAATGAAAAACACAAAAAAACAGCCTTTTTATTTAGTTTTAAAATATTTTTGTGGTATTTCATAATGGAGTTATACATTCGCTCCTTTACTCTGAAAACCCCATCCAGTTGCCTGATGGTTTTTTCCCCGCAACCAATACTCATTACTCCGTCAATGATTTTTGGATACCCATCATTATCTATAACTCTGATTAAATCGATATCTGTCTTCAGATCTTCATCATAACAATTCAGACAGTAATCATGACGTACCCCTTGAATTACCTCTGAGAATTCCCGCACCGGATTCAACCCCCAGTTATAAACAATATCTTTTTTATAGGGGAAAAGAAACCTGAAATCTTCCCGCATTTCTTTATAAATCATGGTTAACCTCTTACGCTAAATAAAACACATGTTACGCTAATTTACACACCATAAACATGATTCGTTTCACACATGTTATTTTTCACTCTATAAACAGCAAGGTTTTTTGTAGAGTGGGAAGATGAATAATACCAGAGTCAACTACTTCGGGTAGTTCAGTCCATGGCTGTTATAAAAAACGGGATATCAGTCATTACATGGCAGTGAGGCCATACCTGTGCGTTGGTATAGTAATATATATGCTACACATACTACATTGCACATACTATATTCAGTGCATTCATCATCCCTTTCATCGTATACATTACATCCTGTAATCAGAGTACGACACACCGCAAAGGTAATATAACCCTGATGCTGCTCATCATATAAAAAGCATTGCCATTACTATTGGTGATATATATCTTTGCTATTCCGATATTGCTGAGGTGAATACATATCTCTCAGCACTGAATAATGTTTATCACTCATCATATACACTCTGAATACTACCCACCTGATCCAGGGGTGGGGACATCATTTACTATCATAAATAGGCTGATTTTTAATATTCTTATGTATGACATACATGTATATATGGAGTCGGCCCTCTCCTGACACCCCACCTGTATCAGTCAGCTATATTTCATAAATCAGTTATTTTTTACTGACTACTCACCTTTGTATGAGACTTAATTAACGACTGAGGTGACAGTATGAAAACATATAACCCGTATTACCAGCAAAGAACAGAGAGTGTGATTAATAATGCTCTCAGTAAATTAACCCGTATTATGGCGCTGCGTATTGACCTGCGTTTACCACCCGATTATCCGGACAGCCCGGATGACTCTAAAGTAATAACCCGTTTCTTTGATTCTCTGAAAGCTAAACTGCGTTATGACACAACCCGTAAAGCGTCCCGCTGGGGGCGTAATCTCAATAATCCGCTTTATTATGTCTGGGTACGTGAATACGGTGAAATTAATAACCGCAGGCATTACCACCTGGTCTTATTCGTTAATAAAGACATTTATCATTCACCGGGAGTTTATAACGGGGAAAATAATCTGGCCTCTTTTATTCAGCAGGCCTGGTGCAGTGCCACCGGTTTAGCCTGGCCGGTGCATTCCCGTCTGGTTCATTTCCCTGAACACGGTGTCGTTTACCTCGACAGAAACAGCCCTGAGTTACCCGCACAGCTCGCAGCCTTAAAACAACGGACGGATTACTTAGCCAAAGATCATACCAAGGCTTACCACGATGGTTTCCGGTCATTCGGAACCAGCCGGTAAATTTTTTTTTACAGACAAGGGGAATCATATAGAAGTGATATCCCCTGAATCATTGATAGCACTTCTGCCTTTTCAATTAAACAAAGACAGGAGATTCCCCATGAATACCACTGATACCACCAATGCCCCTTCTCCGCTTGACGAACCACTTGTTGATATGAAATTCATCACCAAATTTACCGGATTAACGGACAAGTGGTTTTACAAGCTGATCCAGGAAGGCCTGTTCCCGAAACCGATTAAACTGGGACGTAGTTCCCGGTGGCAGAAAAGTCAGGTTGAAGCCTGGTTGCAGGAGCGTATTGCGGAGTCCCAGAGATAAGGCCGGGCTTTATTACTTTTCTTTCCCTGCGACTTCAATCCTGTCATTCTCCCTTCAACAATATGTTTCATAATACGTATATGTAGTTGTTTAATAAACTTGACCACTTTGACAGGCAGCTTTGAGCAAACAGCGGAAGTTCAGGAAGGTTGTGATTTGCTTTTAACCTTCGTAATTTAGACGTATTATTTTAAGACTAACCCACTTTCCCTCGTCATCTTTTCAGTTTTGTGAAAAGTTATTTTTAAGGTTACTGCCCCATGGAACTATGGATATTTATAGCAGCTATTTATTTAATTTATATTATTTTTTTCAAAAAAAAGCGTAAATCAGCAGGCTCTAATACTTCCAATCCTGTGAAAGCACCACCAAAAGAATGGATTGCTGATAACAAAAAGAATAAAGCTGTAATGCACAATGATGATAACGAAGATGACAATCTGGCTACGTTTACACTAAGTGGCGAACGGAATGTCGAATACAGCATAACAGTCACTCAACGCCAGAATATCTCAAAAATTACCGGTGCTTTGGCTCGCTGGATTTTACCGGGGGAGGTGACCACAGTCGGTGGGGTGGAGGTTACCGGTGGCCACTTCTATCTTGGACAGCGAATGAAATCTGCCGGGCATAACTCAGGCGGTTATTATGATGATAGTAGCGAGGCATCGCTAATTGACGACACGCTTAAGATATACCCCACACCTTACATTTACGAAGATAGTTCATTAGGGTACTGGCCCAGTTTTTCCTCACTTTCACCTGAAGCACGTGGCGCGTACCTGAGTTGGCTTGCCAGCGACAGATGTGACACTTCTTGCCCAATTGGTTACGTTTTTATTTATCTGTATGGTCTGGAAAGACGGGCACTTGTTGACAGCAGGGACAACAATATATCTGACGATGAGTTCTGTTCTCTTTTCAAAGAGATCTGCCGTCTCAGATCGGTTTTCATTGAAAACCGATCTTTCCGGTACTACTCGTCCCAGTTACTTGAAGCGATGTCCATTCTTCGTCCGAGCGAAAATCTTGCAGCCGCTCTCAGCAATGATTCGGAGTTCAGCAATAGCATGCAGTTCAGGCTAATTCTGGCAAAGACTGTTGAGGTAGGAGCTCCGGTGACAGCTGATCTGGCTCTGACGTGGGTGACAAACCATACTGAATACTCATTACGAACCCCAGCCCGCCGCTGCGCGAAAGAATTTGCTTCTCTTTTTAAACGGCGTTACACCCTTAAATACGGTGAAGGAATGGTAGTGAAGCCGAATAAAGCGCGTCTGCGTTTAGATTACACGCCTGCAAGTCCTGGTTTGCGAGGTATTCGGCTTCCTGTTCCCGACTTGCCGGATCCAAGTGCATTGAAAGGCCCTGTTCAGAAGCTTATGACCCTTGCCGATATATGTACAGATGAACTGGATGCATACAGTCGTTACCTTGGTAGAAAAGGTACTTCAGCAAATGATACCGCTGCAATTTTGTTGCTGCCTTCAGAAATCGTTAACGAAAGCGCTGAAAAAATATTAAGTGCATTCAAACTATGGGCTGATGACGCGATCCTCAGTAAGGGTGGGGTAGTTTCAGTTGCTGACTACTGGTCACATATGAATGCTACCTGTCCGGCGAAGATCAATAAAAAAGAGGCCGACTTGATGCAGGCCTTTGCTCAGAAAATGGGATACTGTCTGGCTCCTGACCCCTATTACCACCACGTAAAAGCAGATGTCGATGGTGTTCTTGTTTTATTCCCTGCTGGTGAAGGTGGACGCTTCTCTCCTTCTCCTGAATTTATCACAGCTGTATTGACGCTCCGATTAGGTGCGGTAGTCGCCTTGATTGACAATTCTCTCGATCAAGCCGAACAGAAAGTGCTTGAGAATGCCATCAACAACAATGCCAGCTTCAGCGATGATGAAAAGCGCTCTCTGCACGCATATTTAACGTGGCAGCTTCATACCCCGGCGAATATGACGGGAATGAAAAGCCGGATTGAATTACTTGGTGCTGCGGAAAAATCAGCTGTGGGTAAGGTTATCGTTAGTGTTGCTTGCTCTGATGGCAGAATTACGCCTGCCGAAATCAAACAGCTTGAGAAGATTTATACAAGCCTGGGGCTTGATCCCTCATCCGTATCAAGCAATATCCATCAGCATTCCGCAACTGAAACTGCTTTCGTTTCATCTGTACCAGCTAATCAGTCGACGGCAGGGTTTACACTGGATGCCAACGTACTTGCCCGCCACGAATCTGCCACTGATGATGTTCGTAAATTACTGAACTCGATTTTCACTGAAGAAGAACCAGAACAGCCAGAAAGCGCTCCAGCCTCATTAACCGGAGAAGTGGGACTTGACTCCGCTCATAGCGAACTTTATCGCAGGTTGCTGGAGAAAGATCAATGGTCCAGAAAAGAGGCGACAGAGTTGTGCAGTAACTGGAACCTGATGCTCGGCGGTGCGCTTGAAGTGATCAACGATTGGTCCTATGCGGTGATTGATGTACCAGTGCTGGAAGATGCTGATGATCACATTTGGGTTGACCTGGAAATAGCCAAAGAATTAGAGGGTTAGTGAATGTCTGTAACACGTATAAGAGTGAAAGAGCGCGACGCTATTATTCAGTCACTTAAGTCGGGAGTAACGCCAAGGATAGGTATTCAGCATATCCAGGTTGGCCGCGTGAATGAGATAACCGCCCTCCATCAGGATATTGAACGGATTGTTGATGGCGGGGCAAGCTTCAGACTTATCATTGGTGAGTACGGTTCCGGGAAAACGTTCTTTTTAAGTGTTGTACGGTCTATTGCGTTAGAGAAGAAGCTGGTTACGGTCAGTGCAGACCTTTCTCCCGACAGACGTATTTACTCATCGGGAGGTCAGGCTCGTAATCTTTACTCAGAGCTTATGAAAAATATGTCCACCAGAAACAAACCGGATGGCAATGCGTTACTTAGCGTTGTGGAAAGGTTCGTTACTGAGGCAAGGAAGGAAGCTGATGCGAACGGCTCTCAGGTCTCATCCGTTATTCATAAACGCCTTGCTGCTTTGTCAGATATGGTGGGCGGATATGACTTTGCGAAGGTCATTGACGCATTCTGGCGCGGGCACGAGCAGGATAACGAAACCTTAAAATCCAATGCCATTCGCTGGTTGCGGGGCGAGTACACCACCAAAACTGATGCCCGTAATGATCTCGACGTCCGAACGATTATCTCAGACGCCTCATTCTATGATTCTTTGAAGTTGATGAGCCTTTTTGTCCGTCAGGCAGGCTATGCCGGACTTTTAGTTAGCCTCGACGAGATGGTGAATCTTTTTAAGTTGAATAATACGCAAGCTAGAACAGCCAACTACGAACAGATCTTGCGGATCCTGAATGACTGTCTGCAAGGCTCCGCCGAAAATATTGGTTTTATCCTTGGGGGGACGCCAGAGTTTCTTTTCGATCCACGTAAGGGGCTCTACAGCTATGAGGCGCTCCAGTCGCGTCTGGCAGAAAACCGATTCGCACAGAAAGCAGGCGTGATTGACTACTCGTCTCCCACGCTGCATCTTGCCAGCCTCACTCCTGAGGAACTGTATATTTTACTGAAAAATCTTCGTCATGTTTATGCTGGTGGAGATCCCGCTAATTATCTGGTACCAGATGATGCTCTAACCGGGTTTCTGCATCACTGCAGCAAAACCATCGGAGATGCTTACTTTAGAACTCCCCGCAATACCATAAAAGGTTTTCTGGATATGCTGGCTGTGCTGGAGCAAAACAGAACGATGAACTGGCAAGCGCTCATCGAGGGGGTGGCGATTGAAGAAGACAATCCCAGCGATATGGATGACGCCATTGTTGAGGAAAGCGATGACGATGATGACCTGGCGAATTTCAGACTATGAGCAGTGTCCACAATAGTCTCGATCCCCGTGTCCGTAAGTGGGTTTATAAGCAGGGCTGGTCATCATTAAGGCCCTTGCAGGAGAGTTCTATTCCGGCAATTTTAGCCCGTGACCGTGATGTACTAATTAGTGCAGGTACAGCTGCGGGTAAAACAGAGGCTTTCTTTCTTCCTGCCTGTTCGGTGATTGCAGATCTCACCGGTGGATTTGGCATTATCTATATCAGCCCGTTGAAGGCATTGGTTAACGATCAGCACCGTCGTCTTGAGAGTCTTGGTGAAGCCCTGGAAATGCAAGTGACGCCTTGGCACGGGGATGTACCACAAAGCAAAAAGAAGAAAGCACGGACAAACCCGTCTGGCATCTTACTTATCACACCTGAATCACTTGAGTCTTTGCTCATAAACTCATTGGGTTGGCTCAAACAGGCATTTTCTTCAGTGGCATATATTGTTATTGATGAGTTCCATGCTTTTATTGGCTCAGAGCGTGGTATACAACTGCTTTCTCTGCTTAATAGAATTGACCATGTGCTAGGCCGCCAGTTAAATCCAGTTCCCCGTGTCGCGTTGAGTGCCACGCTGGGAGAGCTGGAAAAAGTGCCAGAACTATTGCGTCCGGATAAGAGATTACCTTGTGAAACGGTAACAGACAGTAATAGCACAGCCACACTACAGGTTCAGGTTAAAGGTTATCTTGAGCGGGTGCCCGAAAAAGGAGAAGAGCTCCAGAGCTCTGCCGAACAGCTCGTCTGTGCGGATATTTTCAGGCTCTGCCGTGGCGATTCCCACCTGGTCTTTGCTAACAGTCGAAAGCGTACTGAAAGCATAGCGGCAACACTGAGCGACATGTGTGAGGCAAATGTCGTTCCTAATGAATTCTTTCCTCATCATGGTTCCCTGGCCAGGGAGTTACGTGAGACGCTTGAAGCCCGACTGCAGAAAGGGAATTTGCCCACAACCGCTGTTTGTACAATGACGTTAGAGCTGGGTATTGATATTGGTAAGGTGCAGTCGGTCATACAAGTTACACCTCCGCATTCTGTTTCCAGTCTGCGTCAGCGTATGGGACGTTCAGGGCGGCGCGATTCCCCATCGGTGCTGAGAATGTTAATTACTGAACCTGAACTTACCGCAACCAGCAGCATTGTGGATCATTTACGTCTGCAGTTGGTCCAGGCGATGGCAATGATCAGGCTGATGATCTCTAAACGCTGGTTCGAGCCTGCAGATATCCGGCAGAAACATTACTCCACGCTGCTACACCAGATCCTTGCTATTACTGCGCAATGGGGCGGAGTTCGTGCCGATCAGCTCTGGTCACAACTTTGCCAGACAGGTCCGTTCCGGAATGTCGATATAAATGACTTCAAAAGTCTGCTTACACATATGGGGATATGTGGCCTGCTCACTCAACTTGCCAGCGGTGAAATAGTTGTCGGGGCTGAGGGGGAGAAGCTGACTAATCACTATACGTTTTATGCCGTATTCAATACACCTGAGGAGTTTCGAATTGTTACGGGAAACCGAACTCTTGGCACAGTGCCTGTAGACTCCCCACTTTTGCCTGAGCAGCACATCATCTTCGGCGGACGGCGCTGGAAAGTGTCAGAGATCGAGGTCGAAAAAAAGGTTATCTATGTTGAAGCGACTAAAGGCGGACAGCCGCCACTATTCAGTGGTAGCGGGATGTCTGTTCATGATGTTGTTCGCCAGGAGATGCTCGCTATCTATAGGGAAAATGATTACCGTATCGCGGTAGGAAGCAAGAGAGTCGATTATGCTGATGCCACTGCCAGAAGGCTCTTTGCGGAAGGCAGTAACAACTTCCAACGTTACAATCTGCAAAATGACTATTTTATTGCCAATGGTCAGAACTGCTACGTGATTCCGTGGATGGGGGATAAAATTGTCAATACAATTACGTCCCTGCTCATACGTTGTGGCTTTAAGGCCAGTTCATTTGCCGGAGTGATAGAAATAGAAGATTCAAGAGTCGCTTCTGTCCGGCACGCACTTAAGGGAATGCTATTGTCAGGCTTACCTTCAGAATTCGAGCTTGCTGCAGTTGTTCCGGAAAAGTATTTGGATAAATATGACGAGTATTTGCCGGAGTCTTTGCTTGCGAAAGGGTATGGGGCAAAGGCGTATGACATAGAAGGTACGCGCATCTGGCTTGATCTCCTCCCCAATTCAGCGCCGGGTTAAATCAGAGATCCGGACCTTTTTGCAGACTCCGGAGGAATTCCTCCGGAGTCTGGTTATTTAATGAGGAATGGGGTCTTTGCCGGTTATATTCCTGCCGCCAGCACTCGATCTTTTCCTGCGCATCTTCCAACGACAAGAACCAGTGAACGTTCAGACACTCGTCACGGAAGCTACCATTAAAGGATTCCATCAACGCATTGTCCGTCGGTTTTCCGGGCCGGGAGAAGTCTATCGTGACTCCGTTTTCATATGCCCATTTATCCAGCGCCTTTGAGATAAATTCATTGCCGTTGTCGGTCTGAAACCGTTCGGGAACGCGGTGCTGTAACTGCTTCAGACGCGCCATTACCGCAACCACATCGTCACCCCGCAGACCCTGTCCAACTTCTATCGCCAGACATTCACGACTAAAATTATCGACTACAGTCA